>NZ_JBEXNO010000009.1:0-188454 GCF_040611175.1 Streptomyces sp. NPDC003036
GCCGCGCCGGCCCGTCAGAACAACAAGCCTCTTCCTCCGGCTATCGCGGAGAAAGAGGTGTCGGCGTACAAAAAGGGCTTGCCCAGGTGGCCTGAGTGAGGCGACCATCAGGACCTTCGAGAGCGACCGCGGGGACCTGCCCACCCCGACCGTTGCCCGCAGCTTCGAGGAAGTCCTCGGCTGGGCTCCGGGCAGCATCAAGACCACGCTGCCCGAGGCGATGGGCCGTGAGCCATCAGCCGACTTGGCCATGGACCTTGAATAGGCGCTCTGTCTGATCGCTGACCGTGGGCCTCGTCTGCTCAACCCCCGAGAGAGAACGAGGCCCTGGCCGCGACTTGTCAGGGAGGCGACCCGGGCCCGCACCGACAAGCTACCGACACCCCCGCACGGCTCTCCTCGGACACTCCGCCCGGCCCCGTCAGGTCACCCGATCAGTGGCTCCCGAACTCGCCGGAGAACACTGCCCACTGCCGAGTACATCACCGCCACGAACGGCCTACACCTCGCTCCCGTTCACACCGGAGCAGTGGCTCTCATACGACCCGATGAAATCAGGCCCGGGTCAGGCGCAGGAACAACCTGCGGGCGGGGCTCCCTCGTGTGTGGACTCAGTAGGTGTTTTTGGACCAGAGTAAGTGGGCGATGTTGAAGGCTGATCGTTGATTGAGCATGGCCTTGTACGATGGCAGACAAACTCGGTTGCGGCGGCGCGGGGAAGCCCAGTGAGATTCGTTCCATGGACGGTGCAACAGACGATGTGAACCACGCAATCGCCCTCGAGTTGCAGCTCATGGACCCGCGTGTCCGCGCCTCCCCGGAACTCGCCGGGCAACTCCTCGACCCAGATTTTGTGGAGGTCGGCGCGTCTGGGCGACGGTGGACGTATGAGGCCATGCTCGCCGAACTACCCGACCATCCGGGCAGTTCGCTGGATGCTCCCCGGTTCGAGCCCTCAGACATCTCAGGAGTGCTGCTCGCACCGGGGCTGGTGCATCTGACGTTCGAGACCATGCTCGGCGAGCGCAGGACGAGGCACAGTTCGATCTGGCGCAAGGGAGAGGGAGCTGCGGGGTGGCGGATGTACTACCACCAGGCCACACGCGTGCCCCCAGGTATCAAGTAAGGAAAAGTTCTCGCGCCATACGGAGCGGCCAGCCTGGCCGGGCCGGGCCCAGTGAGTAAGGCCTGGTCGACCTCGCCGCCGCCGAACAGCGGCAGGCGGCCGGGGCCAGCCAGGCCGGATCCCAGCCGACGCCGCCCGACACACCGCCCGGTCGGCGCTGGGCAACTCAGCCGGACCCGCGGACCGCGCGGCGCGGCGGGCGCGGTTCGCCGCAGCTGGAGGACCCGCGGACCGCGCGGCGCGGCGGGCGCGGTTCGCCGCAGGCAACCTCACAGCGGCGCGGCTGTCCATGGGCCGGTACGGGACGCCGGCCGCTCCGCGCGGCGCGGCGGCCGAGGAGCCCGGCGGACAGGCGGAACGGGCGCTGCACGGGCCCACTCGGCCAGCTCGCCCACCAGATGCGTGAGCCGCCTGCGGGCCGTTTACCAGCGCGCGGCGAGTGTTGCGTTCGACGATGGCCATGTACCGCAACGTCACGCGGGCGATGGTGGCGACCTCACCAGTGAGCTGCTTTCAGCGTCGACGCAGTGTAGGGAGATGCTGCCGTTCAACGAGTTCCCGGCGGACTGGATCGTTCGCCTCACATACCGTTATGCACGCGCAGTGCGCACGCCAACCGCTTGTCTCCACATTTCACGGGGGGTATGAACGTGTCGGAAATAGATGACGACTGGCTGTTGAAGGGACGCACCACAGAGCTCGGAATAATAGATTCCGCCGTCCGGCGGGGCCAAGGCGCTCTAATCGCCGGGTATTTCGGTATGGGCATGAGTCGACTGCTCTGCGAGGCGCTGACCCGCGCCCGGTCCCAGGGTCGGGTCGTGCTGTCGGTCGGCGGCATAGGTGGCAGGGCCGCCGACGCGGGCGACGCTTTCGACACCCTGGATGAGTGCCTGGCGCGGATGCGGCGAATGCGCCGTGCGGAAGGATCCGGCCCTCCCGTGCTCGGCATCGACGACGCACACCTCCTCGACACCGCCGCCGCCGCGCAGCTCCACACCTTGGCCTCCGCCCATCGCGTCTGCGTGATCGCGACCGTCATGCGGGAAGTCAGCCCGCCAGTGGGCATCGACCGGATGTGGCTCGAGCATCACGTCGAGCGTGTCGACCTCACCCGCTTCGACCGGATGACCGCCGCCCGAGCTCTGCGCGCCCGGCTCAGCGGCAGCGTCGGGACCGCCACGCTGGAGCAACTGTGGTCCGTCACCAGCGGACACCCGCTGCTGTTGCGGGAGCTGGTCGAACAGTCCCTCGCCGATGGCTCGCTCCACCGGGTGGACGGTGTCTGGCGCTGGAGAGGTCTGCCCGCCACGCCCGCCGAGCGGCTGGCCAACGTGGTGCTGCTCCGACTACGAGATCTGAGCCCAGAGGAGCACGAACTGGTGCGCATGCTCGCCGTTGCCGAACCCCTGGAGACCGACCTGATCGTGCAGTCGGGGCTGGGTTCCGCCGCCGAGTCGCTGTACATACGCGAAGTGGTGAAGGAGGAGCGGTGCGGGCGCCGGGTCCACCTGCGGCTGACCGAACCGCTCAGCGGATACGTGCTCCTCTCCCAGATCTCCGAACTCACCGGGCGCCGCCTGCGCAAACAGGTCGCCGACGCGCTCACCGCCACCGGCGCGCGCAGGGAGGACGACCTGCTGCGCATCGTCACCCTGCGCATTGACGCGGGGCTCGCGCTCGAGCAGGCGCAGCTCCTCGGGGCTGTCCGCAGCGCCGTCCAGCGGGAGAACCACCAGATCGCCGAGCGCCTGTGCCACGTAGCTCTCGCCCGTGAGGGCGCCGGGTCCGCTGACGGCGCCGCCGCCCGGCTGCTGCTCGCCCGGGCGTTGTTCGGCATGGGTCGCCACGAGGAGGCGGAACGGCAGTTCACCGCTGCGGCCGAGGTTCCCGGGTCGGTCCGGAACACCACCGAGTATCTGGCCGCCCTGCGGGATCGCATCGACAACCTCGCCTGGGGGCTGCGCCGCGTTGAGGAAGCTGCAGCGCTCACGCACAGTACGGTGGAGGACCTGGACGGCGCGGCGGCCAGAGCCCTTGAGGGCTCCCGGGCCGCGCTCGCCCTTCTCGCCGACCGGTTCGCCGACGCCGTCGCCGTCGCCGACCGCGTGCTCCCGCTGGAGCCCGCAGGCTCCCCCGCGGTACAGACCCTGCTGCCGGTGGCCGCGTTCGCCCGCCTGGAGCTGGGGGACCCGGTCGGTGCGCTGGAGCTGCTTCGCGCCCATCAGGGGCGCCTCGAGGACTGGGAGGAGGACGCCCGACGCTGCCAGACCACGGTACTCGTGGAATGTCTGTACCACCTGGGCGACCAGGACGCCGCGGCCTCAGCGCTCGAGGACATGGACCGCGGCACCGGTACCCACGACCGCTCCCAACAGCTGCGGACCTCCCTACTGCGGGCCCGCTTAAGCCGTCAGGGCGGCCGTCTCACGGAGGCGGTGGCGCTGCTGCGCGAAGCCGGCGCCGTACGCGGACGGCGGCACTGGCTCGACACCCGGGCCCGGGCGGTCGGCTGGCTGGCTGGCGCCCTCGCCGAGTCGGGCGAGCACAGCGAGGCCCTGTACACCCTGATCGAAGCCGGACATGAAGAGTACGTCAGCCGGGACTACGTGATCGTCGAAGACGGCATAGCCCACGAACGCGCCTTGGTGCTCGCCTACTCCGGAGACGTCTCGGGATCCGTCGCCCAGGCGCTGGAGGTCGCCCGGCGCGCCGCTGCGTCGGGCCGCAGCCTGGCTGCTGTCGCGGCCCTGCACCTAGCAGCCCGCGTCGCAGACGCCGCACCCCTCGCCCACCAGGCACGCAGGCTCGCCGACGGCACCACCTCCGCACTCGCCCGCCTCCAAGCCGACCACATCGCCGCGCTCGCGGCGTCTGACGGCGACGCCCTGAGCGACGTGGCGGCCCGGTTCCGGGCCATGGGCGCGCTGCCGCTCGCCGCAGAGGCCCTGGCTCAATCCGGCCGCGCCAACCAGTCGGCCGGACAACTGCGCAAGAGCCAGGCGGCATGGGCGGAATGCCAGGAAGTCCTTACCGCCACGAAGGGCTCGCTGCCGCCCTGGGCGGCGTGGGAGACGCCGGACGAGAGTCCGGCCGCCACGCTGACCACCCGCGAGCGGGAAGTCGCGGTCCTGGTGGCGTCCGGGCTGTCAAACCGTGAGGTGGCAGCCCGTCTGGTGCTCTCCGTACGCACGGTGGAGAACCACCTACACCGCACGTACAACAAGCTGGGCATCTCGGCGCGCACGGACATCGGCCGCGCCCTCACGGACCGGAGAGGCGGCCGCACCGCTGCCTGACAGACCTGTCAAGCCTACTTGTCGCAGTGTGGTGAGCAGCCCAGGCGCCTGAACAGGCCGCCTCACACACCGGACGGACTGAAGTATGCGCCCGGGCGGGTCGAAAGGACGCGCGCAAGAAGCCCTCCGCTGCTGTCGCTGAGTTCGCCCGTCTCCGGGTGCGGGACGGGTGCCAAGTGCGGCGGCAGCGGCGGCACCCGCGATGACAAGTACTCCAATGCCGCCCGCAGCGCCTGCTGTTCGTCCGTCAGCCGGTCGACATGCTTCCGCAGCCGGTCGATCTCCTGCGCGTTGGTCGAGTCGGCCCCCACCGGGCCACCCCTCTCAGCGGCCGACCGGTTGGTGCCCGCCTGCGGCCACGTCCGTACGTCGGGTCTATGCCCCGGGCTCAGCGCCGTGCCGGCCCGGCGAACCGACCCGGTGGTCGCCTCGGCCCTGCACTGCGCGTGGTGGCGCGCGAGTACCAACTGGCTGCGAAAGCCCACACGGTCGGGATGGGCCGCAACCAGCTCCTCCAGCGGGGCAAGCACCTGCCGGTACCGGCCGATGCGCACCGAGGCGTTATACAGGTTTTCCAGCGCGCGCAGCCTCTCCTCCTCAAGGCGGGCGGCTGCTTCCGTGTACAGCGGACCGTAATAGGAGCCGTGCTGAGCTGGTCCGCGCCATAACATCAGCGCCCGCTGCAAGAGCGCGACGGCAGTGGCCGGATCACTGACCACGCACTTGCGGGCCCTGGCCGCGAGAAGCCGGAACTCCACGCAGTCGAGTTCCTCAGGGCGTACGTGCAGGAGATAGCCGGGGCCCCGGGCGATCAGCCGAGGGGTATTGGCCCGGGCGGGCTCGCTCTCGATGAGCAGTTGCCGCAGCCGCGAAACGTGGGCTTGGAGCGCGTTCGCCGCCTTGTCCGGGGCGCGTTCTCCCCACACCTCTCTAATCAGCTCGTCCTTCGGCACCGGCGAGGACGGCCGGGCCAGCAACGCCCCTAGCAGCAGACGCTGCTTGGGACTGTTCAGATGGATCCGGCGCTGTCGCACCTCATCGAAGATCTCCAGCGTACCGAACACACGGAACTGCATCTGCGTACCCCTCATTCCGCACGGCCCCCGCCATGCGATTCGTTCGAGCAAAGCAGGGAAAGCGCGCGATGGCTTGAGTACGCGACACTCAAACCGATACGGTCGAAATCGACGGTCGGCCGTGAGATCGTACGTGGCGAGTTTGCGCAGGTAGAGCAGGGTGGAAGGATCCGGTCGGCCATGGAGAGCGGATCCTTGCCGCCCGGGCCGGGGCCCGGCGGCGCTCACCGCCCCGTCGGCATGCCGGGACTCCTCGCGACGTTCCATCCGCGCGGGGATCAGCTCGCTGATCAGGTGTTCAGTTGAGGGGATCGTCGTACTGGTCAGCTCTGCGCCGCAGAGCAAGGCCGGCTCGCGCTGTAGGACTACTTCGCCACAGGTTGTTCAGTCTGACCACCAACCCCTACCGCAGTAACGGCGCCGGAAGTCGCTCCTGTTGCTCCGGTGGCGTTTACAGCCTAGCCACTTCATGACTTGGCTCCGCGTGTACAAGCTCAGGCACTGGAAGGTCGCGCTGGACGCCCCCAGGGCGGAAGTAACAGCACCAGGCCGGTGGCCGTTCCGCCCCGCAGATCGCCTCGCCCCTGTCCTCGCGGCCTTGAGGGCCTTGCGCGAGGGGTAGGTGTAGAAACAGCACCAGCTGGACCCGCGTTTGCAGTGGCGCTGGATGTGCCACCCGAGGAACTCCAGCCCTCATCAGATATGGGTGATGAGGGGCTTCTCCACGGACAGGCGCAAACCCATCGTGGACAACACCTCCTCAACCTCGTTGCGCAGAGCTTCGGCGTTGTCCTTGGTGCCGTGGACCATCAGCACCAGTCATCCACGTACCTGGAAAACCGGTAGTTCGGTAGCCGTTTACGACGCCGCTTGCCCCGAACCCGGGGCGTAGGCCCCGGGTCTCCAGGCGACAAACGTCGCTTTCTTGATCCCGGAAGGGCAGCTTCGGTCGTGGTGCGAGCCGGTGCAGTCGGACGGTGTGGGTGACGCGTTAGTTGGCGGCCGAGGGTGAGCCAGTTGATGCGGCGGGCCTTGGTAGCGCGGGGTGAGCCTCGGCCGGGGCGGCCCTGGCGCCAATGCGGATTAGGTGGGCGCCTATGCCACGGATTCCGGTATGGCTGTACCACGTCAACGAACTACAGGGCCGGAAGCAACACGTAGATTCTCTGCGAGCCCTTGACGTCCTCCGGGTGCCCCCGCTCGAGCAGCGCGCTATGCCTCGCGGGCGGCACGCTGACACCGTGCTGACAACCTTGCGCAAACCTGACACCTACGCCCGCCGATCCACCTCGCCATCGACATCGCCACAGTTCAGAACCTATATCGACGGTTCGCCGCACCGCCGCTCCCATGTCAGCGGGTACCCGGCCGGGGCCTCTTCGGCTGCACTCGCCGCGAGCGCCTGCCTACGGTCCCAGCTGTGCGGGGCGAACCCTGCACAACAGCCCGTGGAAGGGAACGTGGGGAATGCGAAGGGTTTCGGCCGAAGAAGCACAGCAGTGGCTGATCAAGAAGATCGCCCACCGGACGGGTGTCCAGCCCGCCGACGTACCGCCGGAGCAGTACTTCGACGAGCTGAAGCTGGACAGCACCGAAGCGCTCATCCTCGCCGGTGAGATGGAGAACTGGCTCGGCTTCGAGCTCGGCACAACGGCGCTCTGGTACCACCCGACGATCCAGGACCTGGCGGCGCACATCGCCGAGGAGAGTGGGCAGCGTGCCACAGCCGCGTAAGGCGGTCCGCCTGGCGGTGCCGCCGATTGTGCTGCGGCACCGGCCGCCCGCTGCGGGGGGACGTACCGTCTACGCCGTCCACCCGGGCGCCCTACCGGTGGGCGTCTGGGGCAACCTGGCCGAAGCCCTGCCCCGGGACACCGGTCTCACCATCCTCGACCTGGCCGGGGTGCCCGAGTACTTCGAGGCCGCCCTCCTAGGCGACCACGACGACCTCAGCGTCGCCTCGCTGGTCGACCGCCTCGCCAACGCCTACAGGGACGAGCGTGCAAGCGCCCCGGACGGGCCGCCGCCCGTTTTCGCTGGCTGGTCCTTCGGCGGCGTCATCGCCCATGCGATGACCGAGTGGCTCGCGCGGGACGAGCGGCCCGACCGGCTGATCCTCCTCGACAGCATCGCCCCGACCTACGCCTACCAGCATCCCGAGGAGGCTCTGGACGCGCCCCTGCTGCTGCGCTGGTTCGCGATGTACCTGGGCGCGAAGCGCGACCGCACTATCTCGCTCGGCCCCAGCGGGACGGACGGCCGGGACACCGACACTGGCCTCGTCCGCCTCCTCGACGCCGCCGTCAAGAGCGGCGCACTGCCGTCGAGTACCCCGCTTCCTGGTCTGCGGAAGCTCTACAGCACTTATGTGGACGGCCTGTTGCGCAACAACCGCCTCACCGCCGGCCATCGGCCCGTGCCCTCGACCGTGCACCTGGTCCTGGTCAAGGCCGAGGGGAGCCTGATCGAGCAGGACGACACCCTGGGCTGGACGGAGCTCGCCGCCGACGGCCTCGACCTGCACACCGCCCCGGGCGACCACTACACGATGCTGACCCGTCCAGACGCCGCTGCGGCCATCGCTGAACTGTGCAGCCGCCCCTGACCGGGCGAACCCACTGTTCGCCCCAGAACCTGAGAGACTCGCCGTGAAACATTCGCAGGACACCGACATAGACCGTCGGCTCGCCCGTGACCCCATCGCCATCGTCGGCCTCTCCGCCCTCTACCCCAAATCCCGTGACGTGAGGGAGTTCTGGGGCAACATCGTCGCGGCATCCGATTGCATTGAGGACGTGCCCGAGAGCCACTGGGACCTCGACGAGCACTACGACCCGGACCCGACAGCACCGGACAAGACCTACTCCCGGCGCGGCGGCTTTATCCCGAATGTCGCCTTCAACCCACTGGAGTTCGGGCTCCCGCCTAACACCCTGGAGGTCACCGACGTCCTCCAACTGCTGAGCCTCATGGTCGCCCGCGACCTGCTCAAGGATGCGGGCGCCGACCAGCCCTGGTATGACGCGTCGCGCACCGGCGTCATCCTCGGCATCACCGGCGCCAACCAGCTCACCCAGCCGCTGACCGCCCGGCTGCAGACCCCGGTCATCAAGGAAGTCGTCCGCAGCTGTGGTCTGACCGACCAGGACGCGGAAGAGATCGCAGCCAAGTTCGCCAAGGCCTACGCCCCGTGGGAGGAGAATTCCTTCCCTGGCATGCTCGGCAACGTCGTCGCCGGCCGGGTCGCCAACCGCCTCGACCTCGGTGGCATCAACATGACGGTCGACGCGGCCTGTGCCAGCTCCCTGGGCGCCGTGCGGGCCGCCGTGAGCGAGCTCCTGGAGGGCCGCTCGGACACCATGCTGGTGGGCGGGTGCGATGCCGAGAACACCATCTTCATGTACCTGTGCTTCAGCAAAACCCCGGCGATGTCGAAGTCCGGCCGTATCCGGCCCTTCGACAAGGACGCCGACGGCACGCTGATCGGTGAGGGCATCGGCATGCTGGCGCTGCGCCGCCTCTCCGACGCCGAACGCGACGGCAACCACATCTACGCGGTCCTGCGAGGCCTCGGCACCTCCAGCGACGGGCGGTTCAAGTCCATCTACGCTCCGCGCAAGGAGGGGCAGATGACCGCCCTGCGCCGGGCCTACCACGACGCCGACTGCTCGCCCGCGAGCGTCGGGCTGTTCGAGGCACACGGCACCGGCACCGCCGTCGGCGACGCCACCGAGCTCAGCGCGCTCTCCGCCGTCGTCAGCGAGGCCACCGACGAACGCGGCTACGCGGCGATCGGCAGCGTCAAGTCCCAGATCGGACATACCAAGGCAGCGGCCGGGGCGGCCGGCCTGATCAAGCTGGCCCTCGCGCTGCACCACAAGGTGCTGCCGCCCACCATCAACGTCGACCGGCCCAGCTCGGCCGTCGAACCCGCCTCCGGGCCGTTCCACGTCAACAGCGAGCTACGCCCGTGGATCCGCGAGCCCCAGCGCCCCAAGCGCCGTGCCGCCATCTCGTCCTTCGGGTTCGGCGGCACCAACTTCCATCTGGTCCTGGACGAGTACGGCGACGGCGACGACCTGCGGGTAATGTTCCCGGTCGCCCAGGTTCACCTATGGCACGCCCCGGACACCACCGGGCTCGAGAAGGCCCTCGCCGAGGGCGCGCCCTCGCAGGGCGGCCCGGCACCGGCCGGGCACGCGCGACTCGCGCTGGTCGCCCGGACCGACGAGGAATTGACCACTCTCCGCGAGACGGCGCTGCGCGAACTGCGCGCCCGCAAGGACGCGGAGTCCTGGTCGCACCCCAAGGGGATCCACTTCCGCCGCTCGGCCATGGCCGACCCCGGCAAAGTCGCCGCGCTGTTCGCCGGACAGGGTAGCCAGTACGTCAACCCAGGTATGACGGCCGTGCTTGCGCTGCCACCGCTGCGTAGCGCCTTCGACCAGGCCAACCGGCACTTCGAGGGCATAGAGCCGCTGTCCCGCGTGGCCTTCCCGGCACCGGCGTTCGACGTTCAGGGCCGCACGGCGCAGGAGACAGCACTGCGGGCCACCGAATACGCCCAGCCCGCCATCGGCGCACTGTCCGCGGGCCAGTTCCGCTATCTGACCGAGCTCGGCTTCGCGCCCGAGGGCTTCCTCGGGCACAGCTTCGGTGAGCTAACCGCCCTGTGGGCCGCCGGGTCCCTCGACGATGACACCTACTTCGCCCTGGCCCGGGCCCGTGGCGCCGCGATGGCCCCGCCCGCGGACGCTGGCTTCGACGCCGGTGCGATGGCCGCGCTCTCGGCCTCCGAGGAGCGGGTGGCCGAACTGCTCGTCGACCGGGCCGGGCTCGCCGTCTGCAACCGCAACGCGCCTGACCAAATCGTCGTGGGCGGTGCCACCGAAGAGGTGCGCAAGCTGGTCGCGGCCGCGGGGGAGGCCGGGATCAAGGCCTCTCATCTGCCGGTGTCCGCCGCGTTCCACACCCCGTTCGTGGGCCACGCGCTCGACGCGTTCCGTACGCACGTCGATGTCGCCGACGTGCGCGCGCCACGCGGCCCGGTGTTCGCCAACACGCGTGGCGCGGTCTACGGAGACGACGTCGCCGCCAACCGCAAGGTGCTGGCCGAGCAGCTCATCCACCCGGTGGACTTTGCCGCCCGGGTGGAGGAGATGTACGCGGCGGGCTTCCGCGTCTTCGTCGAGTTCGGCCCCAAAAGGGTGCTCGCGCAGCTGGTGCGCCGCACACTCGGCGACCGCGAGCACCTCGCCCTCTCTATGGACGGCGGCCCCGGCAGGGACGCCGACATGGCGCTGAAGCAGGCGGTGGCCCACCTCGCGGTTCTAGGCCTGCCCCTCGGCACCGAGGACCGCTATGTGGCGCCCGTGCCGGTGAGCGAGCCCGTGAAGAGCATGAGCGTCCTGCTCAACGGCATCAACTACGTGTCCCCGGAGCGCCGGGCCGCTTACCGCGACGCGCTGGAGAACGGCTATCGCGTCACCCTGCCGACGTCTCCCGCGCCTGCTCCGATCATCCCGGCTGCGACTCGGGCCCAGGCACCGGTTTCGGCGATGAGCCCGGTTGCGGGCCCAGCTGCGGCCACCGTGGTGGCCAAGGCCCCCGCGCGGGTCCCCGCACCCGCCGCGCCCCAGAAGGCCCCAGCTGCCGCCCATCCCGCCCCCACTGACACGGAGGCAGCCCACGTGGACGCCGACCACCTGGCCCAACTGATGAGCGATCACCTCGCCCTGCATGACGACTACCTCACGGGTCAGCTGCACAGCACCGAGCGCCTTGCGGCGCTCCTCGAGCGCGCCGCCGACCAGGGCCGGGTCGGCGAGGTGCTGCCCGGCGTCAACGCCGTCAAGGAACACGGTCTAGCCATCGGCCGTACGCATCTGCGTGCCAATGAGATCCTGCGCGACCTCGCTGGGCTTGAGAGCGGCACGGTCCCAGCGCGTCAACTCGCTGCCCCTGCGCCCGTCGCCGCACCTCGCCCCGCGCCCGTGGCTCCCGCCCCGGTCCCGGCGGCTCTGCCTGCCCCGAAGACCGTGGCAATAACGGCGACATCCGCACCGCCGGCCACCCCGGCTCCGGTCACGGCCCCCCTAGCCCCCACCCCGGTCTCCGCACCGACTGCGGCTCCGGCCGTGGACGCAGAGGCAGTCCGGGCGGCGCTGCTCGAGGTCGTCGCCCAGAAGACCGGCTACCCCGCAGACATGCTCGACCTGGCCATGGACGTCGAGGCCGACCTCGGTATCGACTCCATCAAGCGGGTCGAGATCATGGGTGTCCTCCAAGAGCGCTTCGCCTCCGATACTTCCGCAGGCCCCGAGCAACTCGCCGAACTGCGCACGCTGAAGGACATCGTCGACTTCGTCGCCGGTCACGCACCGCCGGCCACCCCGGCTCCGGTCACGGCCCCCCTAGCCCCCACCCCGGTCTCCGCACCGACTGCGGCTCCGGCCGTGGACGCAGAGGCAGTCCGGGCGGCGCTGCTCGAGGTCGTCGCCCAGAAGACCGGCTACCCCGCAGACATGCTCGACCTGGCCATGGACGTCGAGGCCGACCTCGGTATCGACTCCATCAAGCGGGTCGAGATCATGGGTGTCCTCCAAGAGCGCTTCGCCTCCGATACTTCCGCAGGCCCCGAGCAACTCGCCGAACTGCGCACGCTGAAGGACATCGTCGACTTCGTCGCCGGTCACGCACCGTCGGCCACCCCGGCTCCGGTCACGGCCCCGGCAACGACTCCCGGCGCCGAGCCCGACGTCACAGCAGAGCGGGACCGCATCGGCCGGGCTCAGGCGGTGCTGGTCGCGCTGCCCACGCCCGACAAGCTTACCGACGCCTACCCCGAGAACGCCGGCGCGCTCGTCGTAGACGGCGGCGGCGACCTCACCCCGGTGCTCGCCGCACGGCTCGCCGACCTGGGCTGGCGAGTGCACATTCTACGCCTGCCGGGCGTGCCGGAGCGCACCAGCAGCTCCAAGGAGCACACCCTCACCGGCTGGGGCGTGACCGAACTCGCCGCACGGACTGAGGAGATAATCGCCGACGGCATCTCCCTCGTCCTTGACCTGACGGTCACGCAGGGAGATACCTGGGCCGACGGTGTGCGCCGACTGTCGCACTCGCTGCTCCTCGCCAAGCATGTCATCGAGCCACTGGCCAAGGCCGCCACCGACAGCCGAGCCGCGTTCGTTACCGTGACCCGGCTCGACGGTGCCTTCGGCTTCGGCGGTGTCGACGAGGAACTGGCGCCCGCCGGCGGTGTGGCCGGCCTGGTCAAGACCATGGCCATCGAGGCGCCCGAGGTCTTTTGCCGTGCCCTAGACCTCGCTCCCTCCCTGGACACCGCGACCGCGGTCGGCCTGATCCTCAACGAGGTGTACGACGCGGCGACCGAACCCGTGCAGGTCGGTCTCGACGGCACTCATCGGGTCGGACTCGGCCTCGGGGGGGACGAGCCGTCGCTCGCCTCAGGTTCGGACCTGCCGCCTCTCACCTCCGACGACTTCCTTGTCGTCACCGGCGGCGCGCGCGGCATCACCGCAGCGTGCATCGCGGAGCTTGCCCGCCGTGAGCGCCCGGGGCTGCTGCTGCTCGGCCGCACCCCGCTCGAGGAAGAACCGGCCTGGGCGCACGGCGTCTCGGAGGCCGGCCTGAAGGCCGCCGCCGCAGCCGAGCTGAAGACCGAGAGTGAAAAACCCACCCCCAAGCGGGTCGAGCAGCTCTACCGGTCCGTGATCGGCGCCCGGGAGATCCGGCAGACCCTGGAGCAGGTACGGGCGGCGGGCAGCGAGGCCGAATACCTGGCCGTCGACATCACCGACCTGGCCGCCACCGCCGCCGCCCTGGCCCCGTACCGGGAGCGCGTCACGGCCCTGGTGCACGGTGCGGGCGTATTGGCTGACCAACTGATTTCTGGCAAGAAGGCCTCCGAGATCGAGCGGGTCTTCGCGCCGAAGCTGGCCGGGCTGCGCTCGGTGACCGCGGCGCTGGACACCGACGCGCTGCGGCACGTGGTCCTCTTCTCCTCGGTGGCCGGCTTCTTCGGCAACCGGGGCCAGTCGGACTATGCGATGGCCAACGAGGTGCTGAACACCTGGGCGGCGTCCTGGAAGCGGCGCCACCCGCGGACCCGGGTCACCTCGCTCAACTGGGGTGCCTGGGACAGCGGAATGGTCTCCCCGGAAATCAAGACCGTCTTCCGGGAGCGCGGCATCACCCTGATCCCGGTGGAGACCGGAGCCGCGATGTTCGCCGAGCAGTTCACGGCGGAGCGCGCGGGGGACGTGGTAACCGTGCTGGGTCCGACGACCCCGCTGTCCGAGCGGGGGGCCGAACCGCTGACCGCCACGGTGACCGTGGAGCGCCGACTGGACACCTTGCTGACCGACCCGGTCGTCGCCGACCACGTGATCGGTGGCTCCCCGGTGCTCCCGGCGGCGGTCGCGCTTGGCTGGGCGATCGGCGCGGTCGAGCGGACCTGCGGCGCCGAGGTCCGCGAAGTGCACGACTTCTCGGTGCACAAGGGGATCGTCTTCGACGGCACCCAGCCCGACACTTTGCGCCTGGTGATGACCCCGGCCGGGGACGCCACCACCGAGGTGGCTATCTGCTCGGTCGGCGAGGACGGGTCCATGCGCCCGCATTACGGGGCCGCAACCGGCTTCTCGGTACCCGCCGCCACCAGAGTCGAGGGACTGCCTCCGCTCGGCGGCGGCCGGGACGCCGCCGGTCTCTACACAGACGGCACGCTCTTCCACGGGCCGTCCTTGCGCGGTGTACGCCGGGTGCTCGCCGAGACTGCGTCCCGCCTCGTCCTCGAGTGCTCGCTGGCGGAGCTGCGTCCCGCAGGCGGCGGGTTCGCTGGCTCGCGGTTCGCTCCCGGCACCGCCGACCTGCTGCTCCAAGCGGGCCTGGTCTGGGTGCGGCTGTTCCGCGGTACGGCCGGACTGCCCCTGTCGGTGCTCCGGGCGGAGCTACACCACCCGCTCCCGGATGGCGAGCCGTTCCTGGTCATGGTGGAGCCGGGCGCGTCTTCCGGCGGGGCCAGTACCTCACTAACCATCACCGCCTGTGCCCCGGACGGCCGGGTCCTCACCCGCCTCGACGGTGTCACTGTGGTCTCCGCTCCCCAGATGGAGGCGAAGTTTCGTCGGTAGCGAGCGCGTCGGCCGCCCGGTCGGCCCCACCGGGGCCAGCTGGCGGCTGACCCCGCCGCGCATCTGGCGAACCACGAGCAGGCCGGTCTGGACGGTCTTCTCAGCTGACCCTGGCCGTCCGGACCGGCCGCCCTTGAGAAGGGACCCCAAAGCTCTTATGAGCAAGTACGCCATCGTCGGCCTCTCCTGTCTGTTCCCAGGAGCGCGGACGCCTGCCGAATTCTGGCGGAACCTCCACTCCAGTACGGACAGCCGTCAGGAGGGGGGAGAAGAGGTCTTCGGGGCCGTTCCCGAGGCAAGGGACCTCGATCCGCAGCACGACATCTACTGCCGCCGCGGCGGCTTCATCAAGGACTTCGAGTTCGACCCCTCCGGCTATCTGCTGGACGGCGCCCACCTCGCCCGGCTCGACCGGCTCTTCCACTGGTCGCTACACGTGGCCAGGGAGGCGCTGCGTGACAGCGGCCACGCCGAACGCCCCCAGGTGCTGGCCCGCACCGGTCTGGTCCTTGGCAACTACTCTTTCCCCACGCCCACTTCGGCGCGGGTGAGCGTGCCGCTGGCGCAGGAGGCGGTACTCGAAGGGCTGCGCCGCTCCGGACTCCCGGAGCTGGCGGGGCTGCCCGGCGGCACCCCGCTGGTCGACGGCGGGCCGCTCATGGAGGAAAACCTGCGGGTCAGCGGCTCCCCCGCCGGGGTCACCGCCGCCGCGCTCGGGCTCGGCGGCCCACGCTACGCACTGGACGCGGCCTGCTCCTCCGCGCTGTACGCGCTCAAGCTGGCCTGCGACCACCTCGCCACCGGGCAAGCCGACCTGGTGCTGGCCGGCGGCGTGTGCGCCCCCGACCCCACTCTGATCCACCTGTCCTTCTGCGACCTCGGCGCCTATCCGCGCAACGGGTTCAGCCAGCCCTTCGACAGCCGGTCCGGGGGTATCCTCACCGGTCAGGGCGCGGGCATGGTCGCGGTCAAGCGCCTCGCGGATGCCCTGCGCGACGGCGACCGCATCCACGCCCTCGTAGAGGGCATCGGGCTGACCAACGATGGCAGCGGCCGTCACCTGCTGGTCCCTCAGGCCCACGGCCAGCTTGGTTCGTACGAACTCGCCTACGCTGACGCCGGGTTCGGCCCCGAACTCGTCGACTATGTCGAGTGCCACGCCACCGGCACCCCGATCGGGGACGCCACCGAGGCTGAGTCCGTCGCACGGTTCTTCGGCGGGTCCGGCAAAGTGCCGCTGATCGGTTCGGTGAAGGGCAACATCGGACACCTGCTCACCGTCGCCGGGCTGAGCAGTCTGCTCAAGGTCGTGCTTGCCATGGGCGAGGGGCACATACCGCCGACCCTCGGTGTGGACCAGCCGGTCACCTCCCAGGACGGCACAGTCGGCGCGCCGGTCCTGGTGCGCAACGGCCGCGCCTGGCCGGACGGCGACGGACGACGCCGAGCCGCGGTCTCTGCCTTCGGCTTCGGCGGGACGAACGCGCACGTGGTGCTCTCCGCACCGGATCCAGGTGCGGCAGACGCACACGCGGAGCAGCCCCCAGTCGAAGCGCCTCCCCTGGACATCGTTGGGCTCGGGGCGCACTTCGGCTCCCTGTCCAGTGTCGAGGAGTTCGAACACGCCGTGCACAGCGGCTCCGACGCAATTACGCCGCTGCCCGAGCGCCGCTGGCGCGGCCTGGAACAGTCCTCCGGCGGCTCCCTTGAGGGGGCCGGGGTCACGGCCGGGAAGGGTCCCCACGGCGCCTTCGTAGATGGTTTCGGCATCGACCCGGTGGACCAGCGCATCCCGCCAGCCGACCTGCGGACGTACAACGTCCAGCACGCGCTAGCCACCAAGGTGGCCGACGAGGCCTTGCGGGACGCCGGGTTTAGCCGGGAGGTGCCCGAGGGCGCCAAGGCGCCCGCCCCACGCCGGATAGCCGTCGTGGTGGCGATGGAGACCGAGCCTTACAGCCACGCCCGCCTCACCCGCTACGGCCTCGGCGCCTTTCTGCGCAAGGAGTACGAGCACGCCGGGCTGCGCCTGACCGACGAGCAGCAGGTTGCGCTGGCGGCCGTGGCCCGTGACGCCGTGGTTGACCCGATCACGGCCAACGAGGTGCTCAGTTACATCGGCAATGTCATGGCGAGCCGCATCTCCTCGCTGTGGAACCTGACCGGCCCGTCATTCACGGTCTCCTCCCAGGGGTCGGGCACCACCGAAGCCCTGGAGACCGCCCGGCTGCTGCTGCTCGACCCGAGCATCGAGGCCGTGCTGGTCGGCGCCGTCGACATGACCGGATCCGCGGAGAACGCCCTGCTCAAGCCCGGCGCCCTCGCCGCAGCCGGGCTGACGTTCGGCGAGGGGACTCAAGGGCGGCGCGTCGGCGAGGGAGCCGGCGCGATCGTGGTGAGGCGGCCCGGCGAGACGGACGGCCGCATCTACGCGCGTCTGGAGTCGCTTGCTGTGCGGCATGCCGCCGCGGCCGACGGGGCGGTGCCCCGGGCCGATGCGGACACCCTCGTGACGGCCGCAGAAGCGGCACTGTCCGCCGCCGGGGTGAGCGCGGCAGACATCGGTTACGTGGAGGCCCACGCGGGCGGCGCCGCCACTACGGACCGGGCCGAACTCGCCGCTCTGGCCCGGGTCTACCCGGTCGGCGACGGCAGCGTGGCCCTGGGCAGCGCCAAGGCGCAGATCGGCGACGCCGGGTGCGCCGCAGCCATGGCCGGGCTAATCCGCACTGTGCTCTGCCTGCACCACGGCTACCTGCCCGGTACCAGCGGCTGGCGCCGCCCGGCCGAGGAGCTGGTCGAGGACTTCGCCGCCTCCGCGCTGTACGTGCCCGAGGCGTCCCGCCCGTGGTTGCGCACGGCCAGGGGGACCCGCCGCCATGCGGCGGTAAATATGATCGGCTCCCAAGGGGCCCACGGCCACCTGGTGCTGTCCGCCGACGCCACCCGGGGCGCCGTCGCCCGTAGCGACTGGCGCAGGGCGGGCGGGGCGGTCCTGCTGCCGCTGGCGGCCGACACGCTCGACGGGCTGCTGGCCGCCGTCACGCGCCACCAAGAGCTACTGGAGAGCGGCACCTCTCCGTACAAGATCGCCCAGGAGGCGGCCCGGCAGCTTTCCGGCATGCGGCTGCGCGCGGTGCTGGTCGGCAAGGACGCGGCCGAGTTGCGTGCCCAGCTCGAGCTCGCCGCCAAGGGGATCGCCGAGGCGCACGCCAAGGGCGGCGAGTGGGCCACTCCGGCCGGGTCCTTCTTCACCGCCCGGCCGATCGGCCCGGACGGCAAGGTGGCCCTGGTCTACCCCGGCGCCTTCAACTCGTACCCCGGGCTCGGCCAGGACTTCTTCCGGGCCTTCCCCGGACTGCTCGACCGGTTCGAGGAGCAGGCAGACGAACCCGCCCGGCTACTGCGCGCCGACCGCCTCTACCCTCGCACCCAAGTCACCCCCGGGCGACGGGAGCTGATGGCGCTGGAGTCCTCACTCGGCCAGGACATCCCGTTCATGCTCGCCACCGGGACCAGCTTCGCCATCCTCTACACCGACCTGGTCCGCGAGGTCCTCGGCGTTACCGCTCATGGAGGCTTCGGCTATAGCCTGGGCGAGTCCAGCATGCTGTTCGCTACTGGCGGCTGGCTGCCCGAGGGCCGCCGCGATGGCCTGATCAGCGACACACCGGTCTTCAAGGACCGGCTGTGCGGACCACGCCGCACCGTACGCGAGCTGTGGCACCTGCCGCAGGAGACCCCGGACGACGCCGTGTGGGCCACGTTCGTGCTGCTCACCGATGCCGACCGGGTGCGCGAGGCCCTGACCCGCCATGAGCGGGTGCACCTCACCCACGTCAACACCCCCGGCGAAGTGGTGATCGCTGGTGACCCGGCGCAGTGCCACGCCCTCATCGGCGAACTCG
Organism: Streptomyces sp. NPDC003036; assembly: GCF_040611175.1. Classification (NCBI taxonomy): domain Bacteria; kingdom Bacillati; phylum Actinomycetota; class Actinomycetes; order Kitasatosporales; family Streptomycetaceae; genus Streptomyces; species Streptomyces sp. NPDC003036. Next base: position 18,568 of record NZ_JBEXNO010000009.1, read on the forward strand.
GCTGCCCGGCGGCGCGCTCGCCGGCCAACGTGGTCATGCACTGCCCAGTCGTGGACACCGAACTCGACGGCCTGGCCAGTCTCAACGACTACCCGACCGGCTCGCTCGGCGGCCTGGAGCTGTTCAGCGCCTACGACTACGAGGCACTGTCAGAGCTGGACCGCAAGAGTGTCGCGAGGCGCATCACCCACACCCTGCGCTCCACGATCGACTTCCCGCGCCTCGTGCGCACCGCGTACGAACGCGGCTTCCGCTACTTCATCGAGGTCGGACCGAGCGCGACCTGCTCGCGCTGGATCCGTGACACACTCGGCGACTCCGCCCATGTCGCGGTGCCCGTCGATCGGCGCGGCGTCCCGGCCACGCGGTCGGTCGCCCAGCTAGTGGCCCGCCTGGTCGCGCACGGCCTGGACGTAGACCTGACGGCCCTGTTCGAAGCGCCCGCGCCCGCCGTGCGCGACAGCCGCGCCATCCGGTTCCGGGTGGGCGGGGGCGACCCCATGCCAGCCCGTATCAGCCAGGCTGTCCGCGCCCTGGCCACGGGGGACGGCCCCTTCTCCGCGACCTGCCCCGCTCCTGTACCCGTACCGCCGGAGGAATCCGCCCTCATGCCCGCCGACCCCACCCTCGCCGACGAGGTCATCGCCTTCGACGGCGAGCCGATCTCCCTCCTGCTGCCTTTGGCGCCCGCGGCGCCGGTGACGGCGGCCGCTCCCGCCGCCGCAGTCGCCGCGCCTCTCGAGGACACTGCCGCGTACGATTCTGACGCCCCGGGGCCCGGTGGTTCCCTCGGTACGCCCGTCGCCGCCCCGGCCCCGGCCGGACACGGTCCTTCCGCACCCGGCGGCTCCGCCGCCTCCGCGCTCGCCAGCGAGATGCGCCGCCAGATGCTCGACACGCACTCCGTCGTCATGGAGACGCAGCGCGTCCTGCAGTCGGCCACGCTCAGCAGGACCGAGGCCATGCTGGACCCGGCCGCGCCCTTGCCGAGCGCCGTGCCCGTCCCCGCACCCCGGGCGGCTTTGCCGCCCGAACCGAAGCAGGCCGCCCTGCCCGCCCCCGTACCGTCCGCTCCCGTGGCGTCCCAGGTCCTCGAGAGCGAGGTGGTCTGGGACGAAGGGGACCTTCTAGAGTTCGCCACCGGGCACGTCGCCAAGGTCTTCGGGCCCGATTTCGCCGTCATCGACGGCTACGCCAAGCGCGTCCGGCTGCCCGCGCCGCCGTACCACTTCGTTACCCGCGTCACCCGCGTCGAGGGCACCACGGGGGAGCTCAAACCCGCGAAGATCACGACCGAGTACGAGATCCCGGAAGGCGCCTGGTACGCCATCGACGGAGGCGTACCGCCAGCCGTGACCGTCGAAGCCGGCCAGTGTGACCTGCTGCTGGTCAGCTACCTCGGCATCGACTTCCGCAACAAGGGCGAGCGCGTCTACCGGCTGCTCGACAGCTCCCTGATCTTCCATGGCCCGCTGCCGCGCACCGGGCAGACTCTGCGCTACGACATCTCCATCGACCGCTTCGTCCACCAGGGCGAGACGACGATCTTCTTCTTCAGCTACCTCTGCTATGCCGACGGGGAGCTGATCCTCGAACTCAAGGACGCCTGTGCCGGGTTCTTCAGCAGGCAGGAGCTGGACACTCCGCTCGGGGTCGTCATCACCGAGAAGGAGAAGGCCGAGCGGGCTGCCCTCACCAAAAAAACGTTCAAGCCGCTCGCGTACACGGACAAGAACCGTCTGACCCCGGCCGACCTGGAGCTCCTCGCCCAGGGCCGCCCGGGCGACGTCTTCGGCCGGGACCACGCCCAGGACCCGGGCGTCAACCCAGCTTTGCGGCTGCCCGACGAGCGGCTGCGGATGGTGGACGAGGTCACTATCGACCGCACCGGCGGCCCGCGCGGCCTCGGCAAGCTCAGCGCGGTCAAGCGGCTCCAGCCGGACGCCTGGTACTTCGAGTGCCACTTCCCGGACGACCCGGTGCTCGCCGGGTCGCTGGTGGCCGAGGGCGCCGTCCAGCTCCTGCAGATTTACCTGCTGCACCAGGGCATGCACCTGACGCTGCCGGACGCTCGGTTCCAGACGATGACCGACCTCCAGATCGACGTCCAGGTGCGCGGCCAGATCACGCCAGAGCACCAGGAGATCCGCTACGAGGTCGAGATCATGGAGCTGACGCTACTGCCGCGCGCCTCGGTGGTCGCCGACATTCTGATCTACCTGGGCGACAAGCCGGTCATCCGAATGCGCAACCTGGGCCTGCAGGTCCGCGAGAAGGAGGGCACGCCCTACCGTCCCGAGACCGGCGGAGTCCCTGCCTTCCTCGGCCGCCGCAACCGCGACGGCGAGCCCGCGATGATCAACGAGATGCACTTGGCACACGCCGCCAAGGGCGAACTCGGCATCGCCATGGGCCCCGAGTTCGACATTTACGGTGAGCGCCGGGCGCCCTACATCCCCAACGGTGACTTCAAGTTCGTCGACCGGGTCATGTCGCTCTCCGGAACCCGCGGCGACCTGAGCCCAGGCTCAGAGATGGTCACCGAGTACGACTCGGCCCCCGACTCCTGGTACTACCGGGAGAACTCCTCTCCGTCCATGCCGAACTTCGTGTACATGGAGTCCTCCCTCCAAGCGGCCATCTTCCTCGGCTACTACCTCGGCGCCACGCTGAAGAAGCCCGAGGAGGAGTACGCGATCCGCAACCTCGATGGCCGGGCCACTCTCGTCAAGGATGTCGACTTGCGCGGCAAGACCATCCGCCACCACTCCAAGCTACTGCTGACCAGCGCGGTCTCCGGTGCCGTCCTGCAGAATTTCTCGTACGAGCTCTCTGCCGACGGCGAGGTCTTCTACACCGGCGAGTCGCTATTCGGCTACTTCAGCGACGCAGCCCTCGCCAACCAGGCCGGCCTCGACAACGGCGCCTACGTCGCACCATGGCTGGAGCAGGAGAAGCCGGACCCCGCCCGCGTGCGCACCATTGACCTATCCGGTCAAGCCCCGGCATTCCGGGACGCGACGGGCGGGCAACTACACCTGCCCGGCGGTCACTTCAAGCTGGTAGACAGCGTCGCCCTCGTCGTCGACGGTGGCCGCCACGGGGTCGGCTATCTGCACGGCAAGCGCGAGATCCACCCCGACGAGTGGTACTTCGACTGCCATTTTCACCGCGACCCGGTCATGCCCGGCTCGCTCGGCGTTGAAGCGGTTCTGCAGATCCTGCGCCTGTTCGTCATCGAGACGAACCTGGCCGACGGCTACGAGCGGCCGCACTTCGCGATGGCGACCGACGTGGAGATGGGCTGGAAGTACCGCGGCCAGATCCTGCCGCACGACCAGGAGCTGATGGTCGACGTGCACGTCAAGGAGGTCCGCCGCGAGGACGGCCGCCTGCTGGTGATCGCCGATGCGGACTTGTGGAAGCCGGGCCTGCGCATCTACGAACTTACTGATGTCGCCATCGAGGTCCGTCCGGCCCCCGCCCAGGCCTGACGGCCCTGCGCGCATAGCCCAAGGAGCACGTTTCCCATGCATCCCCACGACACTCTTCTCCGATGGTCCGGAGAGCGGTACCCGAGCACCGACCCGGCGGGCGTCTACGAGGCCCTGGCCGACCTGGACAACCCCTGCTACCTGACCATCACCCCGCAGGGCATCGGCGCCGTCTCCGGCGGCACCATAGCCGCCGGCGGCGGCGGCCTGCCCCTGCTGGCCGCCGTGGAGCCGCTGCCGCCACAGCGGCTCGGTTCGATCGCCTTCCGCAACACCCACGGCGTGCGCTTGCCGTACATGGCCGGGGCCATGGCGGGCGGCATCGCCTCCGCCGACATGGTCATCGCACTGGCCCGGGAAGGCTTCCTGGGCTCGCTCGGGGCCGCGGGCCTGCTACCCAAGACGATCGAGAAGGCGCTGGCCCGCTTCGCCGCCGAAATCCCCGGACTCCCGTACGCCGTCAACCTGATCCACAGCCCCAGCGAGGAGCGACTGGAGCGTGAGGCGGTGGAGCTCTTCCTCCGGCACGGCGTGAGCTGCGTCGAGGCGTCCGCGTACATGAACCTCACGCCGCACGTGGTGCGCTACCGGCTGGCCGGACTGCGCCGGGGCGCGGACGGGAAGGTGATCACCCACAACCGGCTGATCGCCAAGATCTCGCGCTCCGAGACCGCCGAGCGGTTCATGCGGCCCGCCCCGGCCGCGCTGGTCAGCGTCTTGCGCGAACAGGGTCTGATCACGGCCGAGCAAGCAGAGCTGGCCCATCTGGTACCGCTCGCGGACGACATCACGGTCGAGGCGGACTCCGGTGGCCACACCGACCGCCGCCCCCTCCCGGCCTTGCTGCCGTCCATCCTGCGGCTGCGCGACACCGTGCAGCGCGAGCACCGCTACCCACAGCCGATCCGGGTCGGCGCGGCGGGTGGCCTCGGCACTCCGCTGGCGGTCGCGGCGGCGTTCGCGATGGGCGCCGCCTATGTGGTGACCGGCTCGGTTAACCAGGCGTGCGTGGAGTCCGGTGCCTCCCCGGCGTCCCGGGCGCTGCTCGCCGAGGCGGGCATCGCGGACTGCGCGATGGCACCCGCGGCCGACATGTTCGAAATGGGCGTGGACCTCCAAGTCCTGAAGAAGGGCACGCTATTCCCGATGCGGGCCCGCCGCCTGTACCAGCTCTACCAGGCGTACGACGGGCTTGAGGCGCTGCCGGCCGAGGAACGCGGCAAGCTCGAGACGCAGCTCTTCCGCCGCCCGCTCGACGACGTCTGGCAGGACTGCGTCCGCTACTTCGAGCGCCGCGATCCTGAGCAGCTGGCCCGCGCGGCCGGGAACCCCAAGCGCAGGATGGCGCTGGTTTTCCGCTGGTACCTGGGGATGTCCTCGCGCTGGGCGGCAACCGGGGATCCCGACCGCGCGATGGACTACCAGGTCTGGTGCGGTCCGGCCATGGGCAGCTTCAACGACTGGGTAACCGGGAGCTATCTGAAGAACCCGGGCAACCGCAGGGTCGCGGACGTTGCCCACCACCTGATGCGCGGCGCCGCCTTCCACACCCGCCTGGCCCGGCTGCGGACCGCCGGTGCCCACATCCCCGCCTCCGCCGCCGACTACCGCCCGGTGCCCCTCGACGAGCCCGTTTCCGGCCTGCCAACGGGCACCCGATGAGCGCCCCTCTTACGCCCGAGGCGCTGGAGGAGTTGCTCGGCGACCCGTACGACCCCGCCAACCCGCACGGGTTCGCGGCGGCCGTCGCACGGGACGAGCGGGACGAGTTCCCTGCCCTGCTATGCGAGACACTGTGCGACGCCGGGTTCCACCTCAACTACCTGCCCAAGGAGTGGGGCGGCGCCTTCGAGTCGTTCGACCGCAGCCTGATCCTGGTACGGGCAGCGGCCCGGCGAGACGTCAACGTCATGCCAGGGACGATGTTCAGCATCATCGCGGCGACCTGCCTGCAGTTGCACGGCACGACCGAGCAGCGGGAGCGCGTGGCCGCGATCCTGCAGCGCGGCGGGGCGGTGGCGTTCGCCCTCACCGAATCCGGCCACGGCAGTGAACTGATCGCCAACGAGGCGCGGCTCGAGGATGGGCTGCTGCACGGCGAGAAGTGGCTGGTCGGCAACGGCCTACGCGCCGAAGCTCTGTACGTCGTCGCCCGTACCGGCGCCCGCGGCCCCGGCGCGTTCTCCTCGGTGCTGCTCGACCTGGCGGACGGCTGCGACGAGCGCCTCGTGCGCGTTCCGGCACCCCGCACCGGCGGAATGAGAGGCATCGACCTGGCCCGGGTGCGCTTCGACGCCCTGCCAGTACCACGTGACGCGCTGGTCGGCAAGGAGGGCGAGGGACTGGAGGTGTCGATCAAGGCCCAGCAGGCGGTCCGGCTGATGAGCATGGCCGGCTCGCTCGGCATCGCGGACAGCGCGGTGCGGCTGACGCTCGACTTTGCCAAGGAGCGCCGGTTCGGCCGTACGCGCCTCACCGAGGCGCCCTTCACCCGGCGCGAGACGGCGGTCGCCACGGCGGCGCTCCTGGCCGCCGACGCGGTCGCGCTCGCGGCCACCCGGGGTATTCACGGGGTGCCGGAAGCGTTCAGCGTGTGGGGGCCTGCGGCCAAGCATGTGGTGGCCGAGGCCACCGACGAGCTGATCCGGCGCTGTGGAGGCGTCCTCGCCACCCGTTCCGTCCTGCGGGACGGGGCAGGTGGCGCGGAGCTCTTCCAGAAGCTCCAGCGCGATTCGGCCGTGGTCCGGGTGATCGACGCGAGCCCGCTGGCAAACCTCCGCTCGTACGCGGGCCAGCTGCCCACGATGCTGCGCGGGGGCGCCGGGGCCGAGGCCGGAACCCTGGCCTCAATCTTCCGGTTTGACGCCCCGCTGCCGCCTTACCGGCCCGACCGGCTGGACCTCATCACCCGCGGCCTCGACCCCGTCCTCGACTCCCTGCCCCAAGCCGCCGGAGCGGTGCCGGGGGCCACACAGGCGGCTGCCTGCGTGGCCCGGGTGTCCGAGGCCGTGACCGCGCTGCCGGCCGAAGCCGACAGGGCCCGCCGCCCCGGCGCCGACCCCAACGCCCTGGTCGACCTGGCCGAGCGCTACGCGTGGCTGCACTCCGCCGCTGCCTGCGTCCACCTGTGGCACGCCAACCAGGACCGGTCGCTGTACGGCACCGCGCCCGGCTCGACGGGCTGGCTGGGAGCGGCCGTCGGGTATCTGCTGGCCCGCGCCGACGGCGTGGACCCCCGCCGACACGCCGCCGCCCTGACCCCCGCGCTCGACGCGGTCGCACGGCTGCGTGACGGTGGACTGCTCTTCACCGCGCGGCCCCTCCGGCTCGCCGCGACCCGATAGGAGAAACACCATGCCCAAGGCCGACCTGACCACCCTGGCGGCCCGGCTCGAAGCGCACCTCGGCGACCCCCACGACCCGGTGAGCCGTATGCCCTTCGCCACCATCCTCGACCATGACGAGCGAGAGGAGTACCCGTACCCGTTCGTCAACCTGCTGCGCCGATGGGGCGTCCCCGAGTACGCGCTCCCCAGCGAGCAGGGCGGCAAAGCGGGTGACGTGGAAGCGGAGTTCAACCTGGTGCGGCTCATCGCCCGCCGGGATCCCACCACCGCGACCGCGCTGGTCATCACCAACCTCGCCTTCATGCCGGTGTGGATCGCCGGGACCGACGAGCAGAAGCGGGCCGTCGTCGAGGCGGTCAAGCACGGCACCCGGCTGTCCTGGGGGCTCTCCGAGCGGGGCTACGGCAGCGATTTGCTTGCGGGCACCATGAGTGCTCGGAAGGTCGACGGCGGCTATCTGCTGTCCGGCGAAAAGTGGCTGATCGGCAACGCCACCTGGTGCGACACGGTCGTCGTCTTCGCCCGCACCGGTGAGCGCCCAGGGCCCGCAGCGTTCTCCATCTTCCTCCTCGACAAGCACAAGGCGCCCGCCGGGACGGTTGAGGAGCTTCCCCGCGAACGGCTGCACGGGCTGCGCGCCATGGACATCAGCGGCGTCCGGCTGACCGACGCCTTCGTGCCGGATTCGGCCCGGATCGGCTCCGAGGGCCGAGGGCTTGAGATCGCCCTGAAGGCCACGCAGACGGCCCGCGCCCAGATCAGCAGCATCCCGATGTCCGCAGTGGATACCGGGCTGAGGCTCACCCTGGACTTCACAGAGGGCCGCATCCTGTTCGGCAAGCCGGTCAGCGACATCCCGTACAGCCGCCGCCAGCTGACGGAGGTCTTCGCCGACCTGCTGGTGGCTGACGCTCTAACCCTGGGTGCGGTCCGCGGCCTCCAGGCGGCGCCGGAGCAGGCCAGCGTGTCGTCGTCGGTGACCAAGTACTTCATACCGACGCTGCTTGAGCGCACGATGTCCCAGCTGAGCATGGTGCTCGGAGCCCGCTTCTTCCTGCGCAGCCATCCGCACTACGGCATGTTCCAGAAACTGCTACGTGACCTACTGGTAGCGAATTTCGCAGACGGCAACACCGTGGTCAACCTGCGCAACCTCGGCCACCAGTTACCCGCTCTGCTCGCCACGTCCACCTCTGCGGACGACACCGTCCGCCAGGCGGCCGCTGAGCGAGCGGCCGTCCTGTACGGCATGAAGCGTGCGCTTCCGCCGTACGAGCCCTGGAGGCAGGAGCTGTCCAGCCGGAGCGGCCGGGACGATGCGCTGCTCGCCGCACCGGACGCCGTCCGCCGACTACGCGAGCTCGCCGACGGCGCCAAGGAGCAGGAACGGGAGTGGCTGCTGCGGGCGGCCGAAGCGGCGGACGGACTGCTCGCGCACGCCGTGTCCCTGCACGAGCGGTGCGAGGCGCTGAGCACGCGCCTGGGCCGGGAGTTCAGAGCGTCGGCGGAGCTGTTCGACCTGGCCAAGGAGTACTGCGTTCTGCACGCCACCGCCGCGTGTGTCCTCACTTACGTCCACTCACACGGCGCGCAGGAAGACCCGCTGCCCAGCAGCGCGGTGCTGCTGCTCCAGCTGGAGCGCCTGAGCCGCCAGCTACGTCCGCACGAGGCGGTCACCGACCAGGCCGTGGTCGACGAGGTGATGCGGGTCGTACGTGTGCTGCACCGCACGGACCGGCTCTTCTCGCACTGGCAGTTCCCGCTCGCCAAGCGCACCGGCGACCTGGCCCCCAGCCGCTACTGACACAGAGGAGGAGTCCGTGTCCGGCCCCGACCCCGTCTTCCTGTGGCTGCTGCCGGAATGTGCCGTCGGCCGGTTCGCCGATGAGCTGGGCGGTCTGCGGCTGCTGACCGAGGAGGAGCGGGCCCGGCTGCGGCGGCTGCGCGGCGACGGCGTCCGTCGCCGCTATCTGGGGGCCCGGCTGCTGTCTCGGTACGCACTGAGCGACCGCACCGGGCGCCCGGTGGGCCAGTGGCAGTTCCGCCAGGGCCCTTTCGGGCGTCCCGAGCCGGAACCGGACTGCGACGGCGTACGGTTCAACCTCTCGCACACCGAAGGCCTGATCACCTGTCTGGTCACACCCGGCGGCCGTGCTGGCGGTGTGGACGTGGAGCGCACCCCGGCCTCGGCGGAGGCGGTACGGCACCTAGAGCGGCACTTCGCCCCCGCCGAGCGGGCCGAGCTGGCCGCGCTGGACCCAGCCGCCCGCGCCGACCGGCTGAGCGAACTGTGGGTCCTGAAGGAGGCATACCTCAAGGCTCTGGGCACCGGGATGACCCGGGCCCTGGACGGGTTCTCCTTCACGGCCCGCGGCTCCGGCCACCGTATCGCCGTCAACGACCCGGGGCAGCCGCCGGGCGCCGACTCCCGGTGGTGGTTCGACCTGCTGCGCCCCGGCCCGGGACACGTCCTGGCGATCGCCGCCGAGGGCGGCTCCCCAATCACCCTGCACCGCACAGACCTTTTTCGCGAACTTTGCCCAGATTTCCAGTCCCCTGATGACTAAGGACAGATATATGCCCATTGACCGCACCCCTCGCATCGCCGTCGTCGGCTCCGGAGCAGCCGGCGTCTCCGCCGCCTACCACCTGCGCGAGCACGCCCGCATCACGCTCTTCGAGCGCGAGGACCGACTCGGCGGGCACGCCAACACGGTGGAGGTCGAAGAGAACGGCCGCACGCTGGGCATCGACACGGCGTTCGTCGTCTTCAATGAGCCCGCCTACCCCAACCTGACGGTGTTTTTGCGAGAGTTGGGGGTGGAGGCCGTCAAGCACCTGGGCGGCTTCAACTTCTTCGACTTGGACTCGGGCCTTGAGTACGGCACCGAGGAATTGGCCCTGGAGGAGGCCGAGGTCGTGGGCCGCTACCCCGAGGCGTTCGTGGGGATCTGGCGTGAGGCCCGCCGCTTCCACACTGAGGGCCGCAAGGACTTCCTGCGCAAGAAGACCGACATGCCGCTGGGCGAGTACCTCGACCGCGGCGGCTACAGCCAAGAGTTCCGCCACTCGTACGTCATCCTGCTCTGCTCGGCCGTCTGGTCGGTGCCCGCCGAACTGATCTGGGAGATTCCCGCCTCCACTGTCATCGCCTTCTACATGGGCCACGACGAGGGGGGCCTCGGCGGCCGCCGCGTCGACTGGCGCACCGTTGGTGGCGGCTCGATCTCCTACGTCCGCAAAGCGATCGCCGCGATCGGCGCCGAGGTGCGCAGCTCCGAGCCGGTCACCGGGGTTCACCAGGACACACAGGGCGTCACCGTGCGGACCGCCTCCGGTAATGAACGGTTCGACTATGTAGTGGTGGCCACCCACGCCGACGAGGCACTCGGCCTGCTTGAGAACCCCACGGAACGGCAAGAGAACGTCCTCGCTCCGGTCCGCTACAACGGCTCGCGGGTCATCCTGCACACCGATGCCGCGGTCATGCCCGCCGACCGTTCCCGCTGGGAGGCGTGGAACTACGGCAAGGTGGCCTTCGACGGTAAGGCGCGCACCTACGTCGCGTACTACATGAACAAGCTGCACGGCTTCACTGCCGAGCAGGACTACTTCGTCACGCTTGACTACCCAGGCGAGGTGGACCCGGCGAAGGTGATCTCCGAGTCCGCCTACACGCATCCGATCATCGACATCCATGTGCGCGAGCTTCAGAAGGACATCTACGACGTCAACGAGGGCCCACGGGTGAAGCTGTGCGGCTCGTACTTCCATTCCAAACGGCTGCACTGGGACCAGATCGGCTCCCACGAGGCGGCCTTCTCCTCCGGCGCTGAGGCTGCGGCGCAGCTCCTTCGCGAACTCGACGAGCGCGGCGGACTCCGTGCCCAGACGGCGGGCGAGTCCGGGTCGGCCGGCTGAGACATCGCAGAGGCAGACGCGGGCGAGTGGATCGCGTGGGGCGACTCCGGCGGGACGCGTGCCCGGATCGCGGCCCGGGCCGACGGCTACCGCGTCGCGACGTCAGGGCCGAGGCGGGCTACCGGACGAACCTGCGTGCGCACGAGCACGCCGAGTTCCTGTATCCCATCGAGGGCCGGCGGAGCAATCAGGGCCGAGCCCTCACCGGGGGCGGCGCGTTCGCGGCTTGCCGCGGGCTCTGTACACGACACCTTCGTCGCCGAGACTCCGGTGCGCTACATGCTTATCTTCAAAGTGACAGCCGGGGCGCCCGATGATCCGGATGCCCCCGCATCATGCCAGCAGTCGGTCAGGCCCCATGGCGCCTCGCCGACTCGTCCTCCTGCGCGAGCCGACGCAGCGCCATCAGCACGGGCTCGAGCAGTACGGTCAGCACCACGGCGCGTTCGGCTTGTTCGAGCGGGTCATCCACGCCCTGGAGCTGGTCGAGGTCGAGCACGGCGGTGCGCCGAGCCAGGTCTGCATAGGTGAGCAGGGTACGTGTGGGGATTTCCACCCCCAGCGAGCGCAGGGTCACCAGGGTCTCGCCGATGACCTGCTTAGCAGGCGCGTCCTCGGACACCTTCCAGCCGGCTGCCGCCAGCAGCTCGTCCACTTCGGCGACCGCCTCGGGGCTCACCTCGGCCGCCGACTTGTCCACCGGCCGCGCACCCAGCACCAATCCGAGCATCTGATGCGTGTCGGACGCGTGCTCGGCGACCGCGGTGAGCACCTCCTTGGTAGCGCTCACCGACAGGCCGCGCACGCCCACCAGAGCGCGGATCAGTCGGAGGCGCCGAAGATGGTGCTCGCCGTATGTGGCTTGGTTGGCTGCCGTGGCATGGCCCTGGGGCAGCAGGCCTTCCCGCAGGTAGTACTTGATCGTCGCGATCGGCACCCCGCACCGGCGGCTCAGCTCAGAGATTCGCACGATTTCTCGCCCCCGACTAGATATTGGATAGCTCTACACTCTACTATGGATAGCGACAAGTTCCATTACCCGTTGCCGAGGGGACAGCCCGGTGCCGACGCTTCCTTGGATCACTCCGAACCCGGCCACCCCGCACACGCGGGCGTTGGTCATGGCCTCCCGCTTCGAGGTGCGGTCCTTGAGCGACGTACCGCGCTTCTTCCTGCAGTCCCTAAGAGCCTGGCGCCAGGTGCGGTCGGCGCCGGGCGCCCTCGGCGCCTCGCTCATCGCCCAGCCGCTGAAGCGCACCTTCTACACGCTCTCCGCGTGGGAGAACCGCGACGCTCTCTACACCTATGCCCGCACAGAACCGCACCACAGCATCATGACCGGGCTCCAAAGCACCATGCGGACGTCGACCTTCGACTTCTGGGAAGTCCCCGCCGAGGAGCTCCCCATCACCTGGGGCGACGCCAAGCGTCGCCTGCGCGACAAGCGCGCCGCCGACGAGACCAAGCGGATGCGCCCGCAGGGCTAACCCCCTTCCTCCAAATCTCCCGGTCCGGGAGACCCCCGCTCCCGGGCCGGGCCTCTCTTCATCCCCATTGCTCGCCCAGCCGAGACCGATCAGAGGATCCGCATGACCACGCTGAAATCCACGGGTGAGGCACGCGCGCAGGCTCCAAAAGGACGCACCGTCCCCCTGTGGGTGACCATCGTCGCATGCAGCGTCCCAATGTTCATGGTGGCGCTCGACAACCTGGTGGTGTCCACCGCGCTGCGCACGCTCGCCGTCGACCTGAACGCGTCCACGTCCGATCTACAGTGGTTCGTCAACGCCTATGTCCTCGCCTTCGCCAGCCTGCTGCTCACCGCCGCTGGGCTCGGTGGCCGATTCGGGCAGCGCAAGGTCTTCGTCCTCGGCATCATCGTCTTCACCCTCTCATCCATCGCGTGCGGGCTTGCCGACACCACCAGCGAGCTCATCGTGGGGCGCACCCTCCAAGGAATCGGGGCCGCGGCTGTCATGCCGCTGTCCCTGACACTGCTCGCGGCGGCCGTCCCGGACCGCAAGCGTGGCCTGGCGCTCGGCCTCTGGTCCGGCATCAGCGGTATGGCCGTGGCGTGCGGGCCGGTCGTAGGCGGTGCTGTGGTCGAAGGCCTGGACTGGCAGTGGATCTTCTGGGTCAATGTGCCTGTCGGCGTGATCGCCGTGCCGCTGGCGATGTGGGTGCTCAAGGAAAGCTCGCTTCCGAGCGCCCGGGTCGATCTGCCGGGCATGGCGCTCGCCACGGGCGCTCTCGTCGGCATCGTCTGGGCGATCGTCAACGGCGAGCATGACGGCTGGACTTCGGGCCGCATCCTGGGCATTTTGACCGCTGGCGCGATCCTGCTCATCCTCTTCGTTCTGTGGGAGCGCCGAGCCCCGAGCCCCCTGCTCCCGCTCGGCTTCTACCGGATCCGGGCCTTCGTACTGAGCAACATCGTCTCCGCGACCATGTACTTTGGCGTATTCGGTTCGATCTTCCTGCTCTCGCAGTACCTCCAGATCGCCCCCGCCCGCACCCCCCTGCACGCCGGTGCGCTGACTCTGGCCTGGACCCTGATGCCCATGGCCATCGCCCCGCTCGCCGGCCTGCTCATCGAAAAGGTCGGCGGCGGACGCCTGATGGCCTTCGGCCTCTTCTTGCAGGCCGTCGGCCTGGCCTGGATCAACCTGGTAGCCACTGACGACACCCCGTACTCCAAGCTCGTCGCCGCCATGATCATCGGCGGTACGGGCATGGGCTTCGCATTCGCGCCGACGGCGGCGGTCGTACTCGGGTCGGTCCCTCGCGAGCACCAGGGCAAGGCGTCCGGCGCCAACACCACGGTCCGCGAGCTCGGCGGCGCCCTCGGCATCGCCGTCCTTAGCACCGTCTTCGTCAACAGCGGCAATGACCGCAGCGCCCAGGCGTTCGTCGACGGCCTGCACCCCGCCGTCTGGGTCGGCGTGGGAGTGGTGCTCTTCGGCGCCCTGTGCGCCCTGTTCATCCCGCGCCATCCGAATGCGGCCGCCGACGCGGCCGGTGACAGCGCTACCGTTGAGGCGCCCCGCTCCGAGGCGCAGATCAGGGCCTGACCGGCGGACCTGCCGCGTGGCGCGCCCCCTCCGGTGGCGCCTGCGGACCCGGCCCGACCATGTGGCGCGGACAAGGGCCACAGCTCTCGAAAGATCCGCTCCTACCTGTGCAGGCGCGGCATCCCGCACACGATCCCCGAACGTGCCGACCAGGTCCTCGGCCGACTGAACCGCGGCACGCGGCGGTCGGCCACACCCCACTTCGTCGCACCTTCACATCGCTCGGCCAGGCCGGAGTCCCGCCACGCCTTCGCGTCCGCGGTCGTCCCGGGGACCGGCCTGGCCGCCGCTATGACGAGCTTGGGGTCGGCATCGATGATGACCTGCACGTTCGCGGAGAACCGGTAGTTGCGTGAGGAGGCTCCGACCGTGCGGTCACGGACCGGGATCAGGGTGCCGTCCACGATCCACAACCGCTCGATCACATCGGCAGGGCGGGTGGCCGGCTCGACGGCCAGGAGCGGCCGCAGCCGCTGGATGACCCGGCACACCGTCGTCGGCGAGACGCCGAACAGCGGCGCGAGCTGCCGCATGGTGAGGTTCGTGCGGTAATACACCGCGACGAGCAGCACCCGGTCGGCCAGCGGCAGGCACCACGGCCGACCAACACCAGGACCGTTCCCACCCCGTTCCCGGACCACCTTCAGCAGTCGCTCGAACTGCCGCATCCGCAACCCCGTGAACGTCTCCCCCACAACGGCTCAGCCCTCAGCACCCCACCCATCAGGGAAAATGCCCGAACACCGCCTTCTGCAACACGCTTTAGCGACCTGGACAGTAGACCCTGGTAAGACCGTCCTGTTTTCCCTTGACTCTGACCTCCTGAAATGCAATTTTCTGCGGTGCTTGCAGCCGCTGCTCGCCAGGTCAGACCTCGGTCCTACTCCCCAAGCACGTTTCGGTTCTTTGGGGACGTCCCATCACCACACCTTTGGCGGCGGTCGGCTGCGGCGCGTTCGGCCTGTGGCGGCTGCTCCGTGCCCTGTTCCGGTCGATGCGGGCCATCATCCGCCACGCGTCGGCTCGGTGCCGAAGCCAAGGCGCAGGGCGCGGCCGCGAGGACGCCCAGCCCGAGGCCGCGCCAGCGCCTGGGTCCTCAACGGCAAGGCGGGGCCGTGTTCCGGTTCGAGAGCTTCGCCGTTGGCTCGTTGTCGGTGCCGTGGCCTGGTGCGTGCCGTACCTGCGCGGCCTGGGCCGGCGTCGGGTCACCAGGGGGCTCGTTCCCTGGCGCCGCAGACGGCCTCCCACTCGGCGAAGGTGAGGCACTGCTCGGCGGTACGCGCGCGGTGGGCCCGGTCCGCCTCAGCGAGCGAGGCGAGGATCCGGTCGCGGATGACGAAGCCGGGCGGATCGGGTTCAGGCTCGACGGGCGGGTGCAGGTTGTGCAGGCGGTCGCGCACCGCGTCCAAGGCGGCTAGGAAGGCGGCGTTGGGTGAGACTGCGGTGGCCGCGTCCTCGCGGCCGCCGGGGGCCGGGGCTGATTGATCCTGGTCGGCGCGATCGTTCCAGCGCGCCATGATCACGCTGGCCGGGGAGGCTGGCCGCCTGGGCACGCGCCAGACCGACAGGTCGGCAGCGATGTCGGCAGCGGAGAGGCCGGTCGCGATCCAGGGCCGCAGGGCGAAGGCGAGGCGTCGCAGGCCCTCGCCCTGGGTCCAGGGCACCCGGGGGCGGACCCAGGCGGCGACAGAGACAGCTTGGGCCGCTTGCGCGGGGCTGGCCCGGTAGGGCTCCGGGACCTCTTGCCGGCGGCGGGGCTGCGGCCGCGCGCCGCGGGGCGTGCTGGTGTTGTTGTTCTTCCCTCTCATCTCAGCTTTAGGACGTGGGTGGTTGGTCTTACAGGAAGGGGTGTCACGGCGGCGGGATGGCCGGGTGCGTCGGCGCGCGTCGGCGATGGCCAGCTGGCGTCCGTGTTCGGTGAAGCCGATGTGCCGGGCGTGGTAGCCGTGGCCGCTCACGCGGTGGCCGTGCGCGTCGTCCCAGGCGCGGGGGATGACGGCGGCGTAGATGGTGGCGGTGCCGCTCCACTCGCCGCTTCCGGCGGGGCGGGTGTTGGTACGGGTTCCATGGACGGCCCAGACGAGGAGGCCGAGTTCGCGCAGGACGGCGATGTGCCGCTCCAGGGTGCGCCGGCTGATGCCGAGGCGACGCCACATGGTGTCGCGGCAGTAGGCGACGTGCCCGTCGGCGTTCAGGCGCGCGGCGAGGTCGCGTGCAACGCGCAGCGTGGTGTCGCCGGCCTTGGGGTGCAGGCGCTGTGTGATGGCCCAGGTGGCGGCGCGCAGGAAGTCTCCGCGGCGGGTGCGCCGGGACGCGGTCGAGCCGATCTCCTGGTCCGCGTGGTCCCAGACGGGGGAAAATCGACTGTTTGGGGATATTCGGTGCCGTTCGCGCGGTTTGCGCGGCAAAGCGGCGGCTGCTTGGACCGGCGCGTGGGCATGCTGCATCATGGGCAGGGCAAACCCTCCTTTCGGGCATGCGGGAGCCCCTCTTCGGTGGGGCCGGGTTCTTCGGGAACCAAGTGGTCCGCCCTGGCAGGGGCGGTGTTGCCCAGTCTGTGGACCGGGTTCTTCGCCAGGCGAACTGGACACTCGCCGGGTGGTGGCAGAGGCGCGGCGGGCGGGCCGAGGTGCTGGACACACCAAGGGCCTGCTGCCACGGGGCAGCCCACGGGGGGCCTGCCTGCTGTCAGGTCATGCGCTCATCGGGCTCCAGCGTGGCGGGCAGTCACGAAGGTCAGTGGCGCATGCTGGCGCCGCCGTCAACGGGCGCCACGGCACCAGTGACCTGGCCGCCCGGTACGCCTGGGCCAGCCGAGGTCGACCAGATCTATCTCTCCGCGCTTCCATCGCGGGTGGTCATTGAGGCCTCCAGGGTGGGTAATGAGGGGGGTGCAGTAGTCAGCGGGTGGGGGCTTGTCGGTGAGGCGGCGGACGAGGAGCAGGAACCCGAGGACGATGACTGCTGCGGCGCCGCCTTGCCCACGTGCCGTTTTCGGCTCCGGCGGCTGTCTGGCCGAGTCCGGTGCTGACGCGGACGCCACGGTGGTGGGGGAGGCTGGTAAGGACGCTCATCGGCGTTGCCCCTCGTAGAGACCGACGCGCTCGATGAACCGGATCAGTTGGTAGTCGTTCTCGACCGCGCGAGCCGCGCCGACCAGCACGAGCTCGCCAGGTGACGACGCGCGGTTCAGCGTCTTGCGCAGAGGGCTGCCAGGCCGCGCGAGCCGGATGAGGTGAGCGAGGGTCGGCAGGGTCCTGATGGTCTGAAGCAGAGCGGCATCGAGCACGCAGCCGTCGTCGGGGGCTACGAGAGAGACACGCATCACGGTGTGCTCCGCGTTCGCCGAGGTTCTGCCCAGACCCTCGCTCGTCGCCGCGCGAGCCGCCGCGGCGATGTGGCTGACCGCTGGGGAGTAATCGGCGGCCGGTGAGGGCTGGGCGAAAGCTCGTGCCGACAGCAGAACCGGCCCATACTGGTCGCACCATGCCACCCGGAGCCGGGCGGCGCCCTGGTCGATGCCAAGCACGGGCAGGACCCGCTGCGCGTAGAGCACCAGCCTGCGGAACAGCAGCCCGCGGTGGTTGAGGAGGACGGACCGGTCGTGCACCTTCGTGTCCGTTCGCAACTCAGCCCACGCGGCCGACACCAGATGCTCGCCAATCGTGGGGCCGCTGACGGTCTGGATGAGGTACTGAGGTCCGGAGATGTGCTGTTGGATCATCACCTCGCACGAGCTCGCCTGGTACTGGGCGGCCCGGCGCGCCCGGCGCCAGGCGGTGACGACCTCGGCGGGTGTGGAGCAGATGACGGGCTGCGCCGTCACCGAGCTGTCTGCCGGCGCGACGACATAGGACGGGAAACGGGCCATGTCGGCCCACTTCAAGGCGTCCATCACGTCGGTGGAGTACATCGAGGCGGCGGACGCGATCCCCGAGTCCGCCAGCGCGGCGGCCTGGATCGCCCGGTTGGTCCGCACGAAGGTTGTATCGCGATCGTTGCCGGGAAGGCCGAGGGCCTGGGAGAGGCGATCGGCGAGTTCCACTCCCAGACCGCTGCCGGCGACCACGAGGTCTGTCCGCCGGGCTACCAGGTTCCTCACTGTGCGCCGCATCCCGGAGTGCACGACGGTCGCGGAGTACCCAGGGGCGGCCGCCGTGTGGTCGCGGTAGGCGGCGGGACGCTGGTGATCGGGCAGCACCACGGCGATGCAGTCCCAGCCGAGGCGGGAGTACTCGCTGATGTGGCCACCGTCGTCGCCGTACGGTGCAACGACGGCAACGGTGCCAGCGGACGGCCGGGAGCGGGACAGGGTGGCCGGGGCAACGGCGAGAGACATAAGTGGCTCCGGAACAGCGTGGAGTGGAACGAGTAGCAGGGAGGATCAGGTGGTGGACGGGGCGGGGCGGAGGCCCATGGGCGTCCGGGGGCGGGCCGGTGCGGCCCCGAGCAGAGCCGAGAAACTCGCCGTGAGCAGCCACAGCCGTGGATCGGCCAGTGCGCCCGACGGGAGGGCCCAGTCCGCGCGGGCCTCCTTCGGTGCCGGGCCGTCCGCGGCCAAGGGTCCAGGCCAGCATGCCGAAAGAGGAGATAGACGAAGGCGTTGAGGTGGAACAGCACAGCGATCCAGCCGAGCTGACCACCAATCCGCCGATGGCTCCGGTGACGGCGGCCACGTTGATGCCGAAGTGTCGCACCGCCGTGGTCACCGGACGGTGGGCATCGTAGACCGCACGGGTGGATGCAGTGGTGGTGTCCATGACCGCCACCAGGGTTCTACGGCGGCTGACTCGGTCGGTGAGCCAGCTGGCGGTCGGCTGGCCCACGAGGCAGCCCGAACGCCTCGAACACGTGACCCGCCGCGGCGGTCCTGAAGCCGCCTCAGCCGCGTGACAGGAGAGGAACGGGTGGCGGAACCGGGCGGCCCGGGCCAGGAAGCTACCTAGAAGAAGAATCAAGATCTTCGTCGGCCATCGCCGAGGGGACGTCGGATAGGAGGTGGACGGTACTGCGCGAGAGGTGGTGACCACACGGAGCTCCCCAGGATGAAGGCAAGTAGGAGATTCTCGTGGTGCGGCCCCGAAAAGCGGCTTCTGGCAGAAGAGTGGGGAGGGGTGCCGCCGCCGACGGCGGCACCCCTGGCAGCCGAGAGCGCCCGCGGGGGGCGAGCAGGGCGGGAGGGGGGACCGCGCCCGTACTCTCGGCGTTCTTGGGCAGCCCCGGGGGGTGCAGCCGATCAGGAACGGTGAGGGAGACGGCCAGCGATACGGCGATACCCCCGCGAAGTGGGGGAAGTGTTCGAGGCATGACAAGGCTCCCTCCGGCGGGCAGGGGAGCTTGCCGTTCGGATCGCTGCCAAGGACACGCCCTGTCCGAGGTAGTGATCGAGGGCTATTCTGCGGTCGGCGTGGTCGCAACACGCCAACTCCAAGCACCCCTGCGGTATAGGTCGGCTTCTGTACTGGTGGTGCAGACCCAGGCGAGTCATGGTGGCCGTGCTCTCTCCTCAAAGAGCACGGCCACCCTCGTTTCACGGACGAAGGATGAGGCCGCCTTGGGATTTGGTCGGTCGCAACGGCCACGGAACGGCGAAGCCGGCTCCTTAATCGTGGAAGTCCGGAGCGTTAATCGCCATCCGCTCGGCAGCCCTTTGCGGATTCGGATGGCGCGGAACACGCCACGCGCTGATCAAGGACAGGCCGCGCATCACATCCCCCGTTCGGACAAGCTCCTTCATGCCTCCCGCCAAGACTTCGAGCGCGGACTTGCGCACCGCAAATACAGGCACGCGCAGTCGCGCTGCGAATCCCCGGAAGGACCAACATCCCCGATCTTGCTCTACGGGTCCGAGAGGTGTCAACAATTGTGGACTCGGTGCTTGGAGTTGTCTCGGCAGGTGATCGTGACTCAGGAGGCAATAGAGGGCTAACCTGCATCCATCCGAACACCCACCCCCCTGGAGATCGCCCGTATGAACGCCGCCGATACGCCGCCCGATGACCTTGCGGCGCTGATCACGGCGATCAACGACCTGCTCCCGCCCGCCGAGATGACCCACGCGGACCTGGAGTTGGACGCGGTGGCCCACGAGACCGGCATCCCGGAGGAGGCCATCCTCGCCCTGCTTCGCGGCGAGCCGGTCCCGGACGACAAGCTGAACCCGAGTTTTACCGAACGCCTGACCTTCCTGCTGGACACCCGACGCGCGCCGAACGGAAAGCCTTACAGCAAGACCCACATCGCAGACACGCTCGGTGTGTCCCGCGGCATGGTCTTCGCCCTCTTCTCGGGCGACCGAGAGGCTGGCAGGACCATGACCGCCGCGCTGGAGGAGTTCTTCGACGTCGACCCCGGGTTCTTGAGCACGAGCGGCCGACGGGCCCTCGCGCGTGCGCTGCGCCCCACCTACCAGACTCTCGTCACGCTGAGCTACCTCCGCAACAAGCGAGTCAGCCACTTCGCCATGCGCAGCAGCACCGACGTGGGTGACATCAAGCTCGCTGGCCAGCTCCAGCAGGCTCTCCACGCGGTCCTCGCCCAGCCTGCGCCCGAGCGCGAGGCGGACCAGGAGGAGCAGGAACTGCGAGAGATCACAGAGCAGGTCCGCGCCCTCGCCCCAACCTCTCGGACGCGGCTCATAGGCACCATGCGGAAACTCCTGCGCCAGCAGTGACCGCCAGCTAGCCGTGCTGCCGACGCCGATCCCCGAGTGCGACTAAGATCCGGAGCACCATCTGTTGCAGCAGCGCGGCGCCGCACCTGACCGGCGAGGGCCCGCAGGGCCCGACCAGGAGGGATGCCCGGGCCTTCCGGACCGCCGCCGAGCGCGCTTCCTGCACCTGGAGAACAGCCCGAAGGAAGGGCCGATACGCCGCGACCGTGAGGTCGACGATCGGTTGTGCCGCCTCCAAGGAAGCGGCAGCGATGTCTGTCTGGGTGGCGATGAGTGCCGCGACCGGCGCCGTGCCGGCCGCCTCGGGAAGAAGGTCCTTGGCCGTCAACCCGTGCTGGGTGAGGGCCTCGTCTGAGATGCCGACTCTTCCCTCCCGAACGTCCTCCGCGATGTCCTCCAGGAAGTCGAGCCGCTGCATGGCCGTGATGAGCTTCAGGCATGCACGCTCGAACTCAGCCGCTGCCGCAGCGCCGTCAGGCGCCAGCAGGCACATGGACAGCATCAGTGCGGGCAGTGAGTATCCCTGGATGTACTGCACGACCTCGGCCTCCGAGCTGAACCCCTCCCAGGTCACCTCCTGGGCGGCTCCGTCGAGGAACGCGTCGATACGGCCATGCAGCATCGGATGCCGGCCAACTGTCCACGAGAGGGTCTGGAGCACCGGCTGCGAGGATGTCCCGGCCGCCAAGGCCTCCTTCGTGAGCCTCTTCCACCGCTGCAACGCCTCCTCGCGCTCAAGGCGGTGTCCGCGGTCGATCCGGTCATCAGTCTCGTGCATGAAGGCGACCAGGGCGATGATGTCGGGCTGGATCAACGCGGGCAGCAGCAGCCGTGCCGCCAGGTACTCAGCCGGCGCGAACCGCCGCACCGCCTGGAGCTGGGCCGTGTATCCCCGGCGGGCTTCCGGTTCCTGGATGCCCGCGCGGTCAAGAACGCTTCCCCACATGCTCGAGCCCCTCAGCTGCTGAGCAGCACGCGGGCCGCCCGGGCGAGGAACCGGAAGTCGGTGAGAGCCTTCGGCGGCAGTTCCATGTTCACGACCCCCATGTACCGCGCGTTAACGGCGGAATCGCACACGGAGGCCTCGGTGATCCGGTCGGCGACCCACTTCTGCACGCGGTACCCGCGGGGGTATGGACCGGTGACATGGGGCTGCGCGAGATCGGCGACTGTGGAAAGCTGCCAGGCGCCTTCGACGACGGCTTCGGCGAGGCGGAAGTAGTCCCAGGCAGGGCTCTGCGGGGAAGGTGTGGAGCCGAGGTAGGCGCCGAGGGCGTTGGCCGCCAAGGCCGCCAGCGTCAAGCCCTGGCCATAGACTGGATTGACGCTGGCGAGGGCGTCTCCCACTACAACGAGGCCGCCGGGAAACCGGCACAGGCGGGTGTGCACCCGACGGCGGCTTTCGACGAAACGATACGTCTTAACATCGCCGATCATCGCGGACGTGTCCGCCACCGTCTGAAGGGGCGCGACGCAGCGGCGCATCCGGCGGAGGAACTCCTTGTGGTCGGGCCCGGGACGGTGGTCGGCGTAGCCAGCTAGGACGACCGACCAGCGGTCGCCCTCCACCGCGGCGAGAGCGCCGGGCTCGGTCACTGTGGGCTGGTAGTTACTCGCGGGCCCCGGGCTGGAGTGGGCGATGACCGTGCTGCCTAGCTCGGTGCCGCGGTGGAACATGGCGGTGGCGTACCCGAGGTCGATCCTCATGCGGTCGACGGGTGCCTTGTCCCAGCCGTTTTGGACGAGCCAGTCCTCCAGGGGACTGGTGCGGCCCATCGCGTCGACCACGAACTCGGCCTCGATGGTCTCCGCCGTTTCCCCGCTGTCGAGGGCCGCGGTGGTTACGCCGATCACACGGTCCTCGCGGAGCACGAGGCCCGTGGTCTGCGCCTGGCGGAACCGCACGTTCTCGATGGCAGCGACCCGGCGCCGCAGGTGGCTCTCCAGAAACGGCCGGGTGGCACCGAGCATACGGGCGCCCGCCACCGCGGCCTTTAGGCGCCCGTCCAGGTAGAACTGCACGTCATCGCCCTGGCCGAGAACGGCGCCGCCCTGCACCAGGTCGTCGGTGATCCCGGGGAACCACCGTTCCAGCTGTGTGTGTCCCATGGCCAGCAAGGCGTGGAGCTGGTGCCGCTGCGGGGTGCGCCGACCGAACCCATCGTCCCCTATGACGTCGGGTTCCACCACCACGACATCCTCGGCATAGTCACTCAACACGCGAGCGGCGAAGAGCCCCGCGTAGCTTCCGCCCATGACGATGGCCCGCTTCACATGTACTCCCCGCCTCAACACAACACTGAGTCCTCGAACGCTGTTTGCCGATCGGCCGTGCACCGGCCGATCAGGACACTACCGCGCGCCCGCCGCGGGCCCCTGTTGGGCGATGTCCTGGACTCCCAGCTCTTGCAGCGCCGAGCCGACCAGCGGATGGTCCAGGTGGGCGGCGACGAGCAGAAGCCGGCCTCGCTCGTCGGACGCAGCAGTGTCTTCCCCAAGAAGTGCAGAAACCGATGCTTCCGACGGGATCAGACGCGCCTGCCGGGAGCGAGCTGCATGGGACCGTGCCGTCTGTAGACGGCGGCTGGCATCGCGCAACACGGCCGCGGTCACAACAGCCTGCCGCTTCGCCGTCGGCAGGGACGAGGCACTGGCTTCCACGTGACGCCTGATGATCTCGACCGCGTCCGTCGACGACCAAGCCCGCAGCACGCGCATTCCGTCAAGGATTTCGACCACCCGGCGGTGCAGCAAGAACCGGACGTTCGCGAGGCGGAGGCCGCTCCCGCTCGGGGTCAGCGCGAGCCGCTCGTCAACGTCCTGCACAGCAAGCTGCCACAGCGGCTGGAGAGCCTTGATGTCCCGTCGCTCGCGCAGCCATGCGGTGATGGCAGCACCGGTCATCCCGTAGCTGGTGAGGACCGCCGCCACGGTGCCGAAGAGCGACCCGAGGACACCTACATCGTCAAGAGCATGGTTGCCGAAGCTCGCGAAGAGGACAGCTGGGGCGTTGCACAACACATACCCGAAGCAGATCACCATCGACACGCTGAAGTACCGGACCGCGTGCTGGAGAGTCGGATCCGCAGGGACTGTACGACGGGCCAGCCGGGCGGTGCTGAGCGTGGCGCAGGACAGCGCGCTCAGAAACAGGATCAGGAAGACAAGCACGACGGGACGGCCTTCGACGAAATCCGTATTGAAGCGCATGGGGTCCGCAGGGAGCCCGTCAAGGTCCGCCGACCAGAAGGCGACCGCCATGGCCACGAGCACACCGGCGTACGCACCTGCCCAAGTGCGCGCCCGTCGGTTCACCAAGGCACGCTCACCAGGAGACGCGGTCACGGTCCACAGCACGGTGAGAACGTGCGTGATGGCGTAGCAGACGACGATGCCCATATACACCAGCAGGGTCGCCGCACTGGGGCGCCCCGTGGCTTCACCGAGACCGCGGTAGCCAGCCGGACTCGCCGCCGCGTACACCAAGACTGACACGGCGAAACTCAAGGTGATCAGGGCCAACGTTGTTGTGCGCTCCCGCAGAAGGGCTACACCTTTTCCGATGCCGATGACCAGATTGATGGCCGCCATGACGAGGTAGACCCCCGTGGTCGGGTCCTCAGACACCAGCACTCCTGTGGGCGAAGGTCGATGAAACCGATTCGTCCCAGCGTGTCCTGGAGAGCTGAAGGCGCTGCAGCATGGTGGTGGCGAACGTCTCCGCGCCCCACTCGGCTTCCTTGGCGTAGTGGGACCTGGTCAGGATCTTTATCACGGCCTCGGGCTTGACGCCTGGCAGGAGTAAACGGATCGTCTCCTCATCCATCTCCAAGTCGTGACTGCCGTCCTCGGCGGGGTGCTCCTCTAGGAGGTGGAAGAGCTCGTGCAGGGTGGAGTGGGCCTGTGTCAGCTCACCGGCCTGCGAGTCGACGACTACATAGTCCCGGTCATGGCCCCGGATACAGAAGGCGGACACCTCGGGCGGAAGCGGCACCCGAAATATGACGATGCTCTTGCCTCGTCTCTCCTCGACGGCCCGTACCACGGAATCCATGTCACTCGCGCCCATGAGACCCAGATCGCGGTTGATGAGCCGCCGAGCTTGCCGCGTAGCCGCCCATAGACGCCCCTGCTCGCGCAAGACGTTCCACCTGCCGGCCGCTCGCCGCCCGCGTACGTCCGGACGTCGCAGCTCCCTCGGCATCTCTGAATCTCTCCTGGTGGTTTTGGTGGCTTTGATGTGGCCGGACCGCGCCGTCGGCGGCGCCTCTGGCGCCCACGGCGTCGACCGCGGGGGCGGTTAGTCCCAGTCTGGCTCCTTAGGCGTCGTCCGCCCGATCAGCGTCACCGTGGCCGGCGCCCCCCAGTCCGGCTCTGACGCGACCACGGACTGCGGGCTGGTCTCGGCAGCCTCCACGACAGCCACCGATCCGATCGCGAGCACGGCCAGGGCAGCTGCCCCCGCCAGTCTGGATACAACCCTGTCCACCGTTGTCATAAGGACAGACTCCTCCGCTTGAGTCCTCTGCGCAGCGTGTAACGCCGTCCTGTGCGTTCACTCTGCATGAGCTCGCCAGCTCACGGAGAGTTAGGCTCCCGTATCAGCTTGGTGCTCGCAAGGAAACAAGGGTGCCCATCGGCGCATTGCGCGGATGGGCAGCAGGGGGGAAGCTGTGCTTGAAGGTCGTGAAACGTCCAGTGAGGCCGAAAACCTCAGCCTGTCCGACGAAGACGCGCGCCTCTACTGGGAGGTTCGACGCGGCGACAATGACCTGAAGGCGGACGACCCGCGACTTGAGAACCTGCGGAGCATCGGCGCCGTCTTCACCGAGCCCCTCACCAACCGGCCCAGCACAAGGCCGCTGCCTCACGTCGAGCGAGAACTGATTCGCCAGGAACTTGACGAGGTCGAACGACGTCTTCAGCGCATCCGGCAGATCCCGATCGACCTAGACATCTTGGGCCAGGCGACCGCCGGAGGGCAGCTCAGTACCAACGCCATCGAGATCATTAAGAGCCCCATGGCTGTCCATCATCTTCTTCACAACGCGATCGAGACCTCCACCGCCATCTGGTCATCCCAGACGCAGCCAAGGCCTCCGGAGAGGATGGCGGCTTCAACCCTCCGCGACGTCGCCAACCTGAAGAAGAGGAAGGGGGGCGTCCACTACCGCAACCTCTACCCAACTGCTGCCCGCACGCGGGCCCCCGAGACCGACTACGCCAGGAAGACGGCTCAGACCGGAGCCGCCGAGAGCAGAACCTCCTCGCGCAGGTTCCCCCGCATGATCATTACCGACACGATGGGGCTGATCTCAGACCGCCGGGTGGGCGAGGGCAGTGGCGAGCCCGCCATCGTCATCCGCGACCCGGCGTTGCTCGCATGGCTGCGGGACGAGTATGAGCTGCACTGGGAGGCCGCGGACCCCTGGTTCCCGGCGCCAGCGGACAGCCCCAGCGACCGCGAGCTCATCGAGCGCGACATTCTTCAGATGCTTTCCGAGGGCGGCACCCGCGAGGCCATCACCCGAACGCTCGAAATCAGCCCGCGCACCTACACGACCTACATGGCTGCTATTCGAGACCGTCTCAAGGTGAAGACGAACGAACAACTGATGTACGTAATCGGCCGACGGCAGGGCTCGTGAGGCCACGCGGCGCTGGCACCCAAGCCGACACCCTGGCCGCATCAGCAATCAGGACCCGGAGCTCCCTTGGCCCTGTCGCGGCCGAAGTTCCTCAGCAGGTGGGCCGCGTAGACGGCTGCGATCCACTCAGCCTCTTCCGTTGATGGAAAGCGGCCATTGTCTCCCTGGTCGATCCGCGGGGTCTGGATGAACGTGCGCAACCCTCCATGCCCGGTGGGGCCGTAGATCCCGGCCAGCGGACCGGCGGATGTCTCCGGGACCAGGCCGTTGGTGGCGAGGTGGTCCGCCAGCGCGGTCAGCTCGGCGGCATCCGGGCGGCAGCGAGCGCCTGCTCGAACGTTGACGGGCCCGCACAGGGATGCTGACCCTTTCGGCGAAGATCTTGTACCGGGGGTGCCGTGCCTCGCAGCAGGCGGCGGATCACGGAGCGGCCTTCCGCGGCCGGGCCGACGGTGCGGCGGCCGGCCTGTCTGCGGGGATGCGGTAACCAGCGCCGGGCACGGTTTCGATCACCGGCGGGTCGCCGAGTTTGGTGCGCAGACGGCTGAGGACCGTGGCGGTCGGCTCCTGGGCGCCCGTGTCGGTGTCGTCGTCCTCGCCCGGCGCGGGCCGCAGGCCGAAGGGTCCGTCCTGCCCGGGCAGGTCCCCAGCGTGGGGGCGCCCTTGAGGCGGTGGGCTGCGTAGTTCATGCGCTGATGCTCCCCGCCATCTGGCCCGGAATGCTCCCGGCGCTCTGGAGGGCTGCGAAATCGGCGTGCGCCGCCGCGACGGCCTTCGGGTACACCTATCGCTTGTCGTACTCGGCGAGCGCCCGGTAGAGGCTGGACAGGCTACGGACAGCTCCCGGTCCGCGCGGGCCGCGGCCCGGGCGACGGTGGTATGCAGTATCGATCACGCGTCGTACCCGAGCTTCCTCAACAGACCGACTGCCTGCCCGAGGTGCTGGAAGGCACGCCGAGCCCACTCACGCCGTCCGTTCCAGGCGTTGCGGCACGACTTGGCGGCCGGCCTTCTCTCCGCGGGCCCGACGCAGGCGGCGGCCTCGGTCGCCGCAGCTTGACGGCGCTGTGCGCGGGCCTGCTTGATCGCGGCTGGTGCACCGTCTGGGGCTACGTCAGGTTCGCGGAACGCCCGGCGGCTGAGCTCGCGCATCGCGTGCGGTCTACCGCTGCACCGCCGCCGCGATGGCCGGGTCCTTCGGGAGATTCCGGCGCGACGGCACGGTTGGCTTCGAGAGCGAGGCGGTAACGCGCAGCGCGGTGCTGTCCGGCCGCTCCGCCAGCAGCTGACCGGCCGGGGCGGTCAGGAGGCCGGCCGCATCGAGCGGAGTCGGTCGGCGATGTCGTACACGGTCAGCCGTAGCCCGCGAATATCGCGGATCAGGTCCTCCCACGGACCGAAGGAGTCGTCGACATCCTTTCCGGAGGCCCGGATGTACGCCACGGCGACGCCGTACGCGAAGTACGCGTTTCGGGCCGGCAGCGGGCGCAGCAGCACCAGCTGCTCCAGCATCGCGGCGGCACGCCAGTAGGCGTCAGGCTCGCCGGCCTCCAGCTGCGGGGTGTTCACCTTGTGCCGCGCGACTGCGGCCACCAAGGCCGAGTAGTCCCGGACACCGAGTTCCTTGCCGAGCAGCTCCTCCTGGCGGTCGAGGAGCCACCGGATATCGATGTGCAGCTCCAAGATCAGGCCGCCCGCGTGTCCTGAGGGGCCGGCGCGTCGTCAGGGAAGGCCGCGTCGAACGCCTCGGCGATGCCAGGCTTCGAGGTGACCTCGCGGAACACCTGCGTCGCCTTGTTCAGCTTGACCTGGTTCTCTTCCTCTATGGCCAGCTGCGCCAGATAGGCGCGCACGCTCTGCCCGCGGGCCGCGGCGACCGCGGCGAACCGGTCCCTGGTCTCCGAGTCGACCTTCACAGTGGTGTCTGCCATACCTCCGAGTATGCATCCATGGATACCTTCGCGAATACCGTTCCCGGGAAGCGCCACCCACCGCGGCCCAGCGCGCCGCCGCGGAGGTTACCCACAGTGGGTAAACGGCGCCGCATCCGCCGAGCAGCGAGCAGCGCACAGGAACGCGTCGCTCGACGGGCTCGGCGGATCCGTCGCTGGGGCGCGACTGCCAGGTGCACGGCGGGCACGGACCGGCAGGCCTGGCCAGGCGCGCGCCGCCATCGGCGTCTCGAGCGCTACCGCAGCCGCACGGTCTGGGCGTCGTGCGCGGCGCGCGCCGTTTGCCCGCTGCGGACGCTGCGTACGGCGCCCGCGCCGATCGTGCCGTGATCATCCTGCGGGCGTATCGCCGGCGAGCTCAGGTAGCCGGGCGGGCATGGCAGGCGCACCGGCACTGAACGCCACGTTCGCGGGTTGGGCCCGCGAAGGCCACGTTGTGCGGCGGCTCAGGCGGCGGTGCTCAGGTCCACCGCGGTCACCGCCACGCTGGGGCGAGCCGTGGCCTTGAGCCGCATCCGCTCCTTGACCACGTCTGCTTCCTCGAAGGTCTTCCAGTACGGGTGGGTGGCGACGATCGCGCAAAGCTCGAAGCACTCCTGGCGCAGCCGGGCGACGGCGGCCTGCTACTCGTCGGTCCATCCGGGCTGGCTTCCTGGCCTCCGTTGACCTCGATGGTGCGGCGGGTTTCGGTACGGGGGGCCAGCTGCCCATCCCTGCCTTGGGCGCAGTCAGGCAGGGAGGCCAATCTGATGTCAGCCGTCGCCGCGCTGCTCCCAAGCTCGGACGATCTCGGGAGGAATACGTCCGCGGTCCTGGAGTTCGTACCCGTTGGCACGTGCCCATGCCCTGATTTCTTTAGGGCTCGTTGTGGCACCTTCTGTGCTGACCCGCACGCTGGGGCCGCGTTCTGGTGGGGCTGGGGAGAACACGGGCCCTGCAGTGGGAAGCGTGCGAGGAAACATGGGGACTTGCGCGGACCCCTGCAGGACGGCGAGGATGAATTCGCTAATCTTCCCCTCGAATGTGAACCAGCCGCCGCGCATGGCGTGATTGACCGTAATTTTCCAGGAGTCCGGATCTTCGACGGGATCCGTGATCCAGAAAATGTAGTCGCCGTTTCCTGTGACACCTGTGGCCAGAAGATTTTCGACATTGCAGGGAAGTGGCTCGGCATACGGGTCGGCCTGCCAGATCTGCTTGATCTGTTCGCGGAGGCGTCTCGGCATGGGACCGGTCAGGCTGTATTCTTCATGCCCTCCGGGCTGGTAGAGGGTGATGAAGTTGTTGAATTCACCGCGCCCATAGAGATCTGCGACCTGCTTGTAGTCGTCAGGCAGGCACAGCCCGACAGACTGCTCCGCTTCGTCCCAATCGTGACGGCTGGGATCCGAGGGCGGCGGGTACAGCTGAGTCAGAGCAGTGATCGCAGCCATATATTCTCCAGGATGTTACGGGCGCGGCTCGTCATGGGCAGGGTTGTCAATCCAGTCCTCGATATCAAACAGGAGCTTTTTGTGCTCGTCTTTCTTGTGCCCCCGCTTCGAGCTGGATGCTCTTCGGAGGTGAGTCCGGGTCATCGTTGGCGTAGTGAAGGAAGACATTATAGGTGACTACTTCTCCATCTCCTTCACAGCGTTGTAGATCTTTCTTTCGAAATTACTCATCTCCGGACTGTTCGTGGGATTCTGCGTGATCGTGAACAGGTTCTCCGGGATGTCGCCTGAGCCGCCCAGCCATCTTGCCAACAGGTGCCCTCGGGCTTGGCCTTTCCCCGATTCATAGCCGGGAGGGATAATCGATTCCCTGGCATGAGTGCCCTCGTCCAAAATATCGCGCATGACGATGGCGTTCATCTCATACGGGCGGCCGTGTTCGTCCAACGACCAGCGAACCCTGCCCCCCCATGTGGGGTCGGCTTCGCAGCCGGCCAAACCCAGAGGGTCTGAGTAGCAGAAGGGGTTGTTGACGTAGGCGTAGTGGTTGATGGACGGGGGGCGAGGCCGAGTGGGTCAGGGGTGATGTAGCGGCCGATATCGGGGTCGTAGTAGCGGTTGAAATTTTGGTGCAGTCCGGTCTCGGGATCGAAGTACTGCCCGGGCTGGCGTAGGGGGTGTAGGCGGTGCTGTCACGGTTCCACTGCGTGGCCCCCCACGCGGTGCTGCGGGCGCGCCAGGTGATGGTGCCGTCCGGTGCGACAAGTTCACTGGGGCGGGGCGGTGGTCATCGCGGTCGTCCTGGCCCGCGACAGCACGCCGCGCACCGCAGGGACCATCAGCACGGTGCCGGCCGGCAGGCGGTGCAGACGCGATACTCCGCCGCAGTCACCTGATGCGCACGGGGCCGGAGCGGGCCGGCACCAGCACGGCCCCAGCACAGCTAGGCGGTCGGCTTGGCCGGACATGAGGCCCGTGGCAGGGCCCTGGTCGACCTCATCGGCGGAGGCAGCGGATACGACGCCCCGACACGGAAGCGAAGCGGAGCGGCCGGGCAAGCAACCCAGCCAGGGGCGGGCGGCAAGACCGGTCTGCCCCGCAGCGACGGGCGCGAGCGGCGGCTGGCGGAGCCGGGCGGGGAGCGGCAGACCGGCAGCACGGGCGGCCCCGCGCCGCCGAACCAGGGCGGAAGCTGCAACGCTTCCAGCTCGACCCGGACAGGCCGCGGCCCCGTACAGGGCGGCGACCATACAGCGGTACGGCGGGCAGTGGGCGCGGGGCGGCGGAGCGCCCGGCCGCAGGGCGACGACGGAACAGCGCTCGAGCACGCGGCCATACAACGGGCGGCAGCCGCTCGGCGAGCCGCGGGACGACGGAGCGCGCGGCCGTACGCTGACCTCGCCCAGCGGCCGTACCGGGGCAGCCGGTGACATCGCTCGATATCTGCGGCCAGGAACGACAGGGCGTCATCGGCGCGGCCGCCGGCGACGGTACCGCAAAACGTCGCCGCGAGCTCGGGCAACGCCCGCACCACAGCCACGGTGTCCGTACGATGCGCACGGCACAGCGCCACGACACAGACGACGGTCGCGCACACGATCCCGACCGCGAGGAGCACGGGCGCCAGCAGCAGCAGCGGGTCGATGGACATGGTCGGTCCTCCAAGAAGTCGAGTTCGGAAAGTCCCGCCGCCCCGGCCTCCCGGTCGGCGGCGGCTACACCGTGGAGGACAGACCTGTTAACCACGCAAGCAGCCCACCACCCCTTCGGCGGCGGGCGGATCGCCAGACAGGACCCGCAGCCGAACCTCCTGGAGATCACCAGCCCAACGGCGCGCATTCAATAGCCGCCGGCTGGCGATTCGGGATAGTGAGCCCCTCACGCCCAGAACGGCGAGAAATCCGCAGACCTCCCTTGGCTTCGTTGATCTCTAAGAACAGCGTTGGTGACCGGTTCCGGAGGCAGTTGGGGATCACCTGGCGCACGGATCTCGATGAGAAACGACGGCACTGTCGTGTCCACGAACGTGCGGCTGCCGGCCGCTCGTCAGAGCGGCCGGCCGTTGAAGGGGTGGCCGGAGCCGGGCTTGAACGTCGTGCCGAGGTCGTACTGCGCGATCCCGAACGGATGAAAATCGGCATCGGAAAGGATGCGGTAGAGGAACTCAGAGGTGGACATGTCGTACCGGTGCCATGGGCCGCCGTCATGGGACCGTGCAAGGACGGGGTAATCGCCCGGCCGCTCGGCGTCGATCAGCCAGCAGTACTCGTCGGCCCATTCGGTGGAGCCCCACTCGACCAGTCCCTTGCCACCCGGCGCGTAGATCGCATAAGGATCGACGACGGAGACGTCGCCGAGTGCGCTGTCCTGGTCAACCGACAGGGAGACTCGCCACTGTGTCAGGAAGTTGAACGAGACGCCCTCGTCGCGCCCCAGAAAGTAGACGGAATCGCTGAAGATGCCGCCGCCGAACGCCTCGCAGAGCTCCTTGTAGTCCGCCGGCAGCGGAACCCCCAGCTCGCCCTCGATCGCCGCCCAGTCGACGGAGATCCCGAGCGGCTCCCACCCGGTCAGTTCAATCACTCGTTGAACCCACATACAACGATCTTTTAGCACCGGTCTTCGTTCCGATGTCCCTCAACCCCCTCGTAGCTCACGTCGAGATCGGCAGCTATCGCGCTCACCCGGCCTTGACGGGTTCCTCGGCTCGTGCTCGGGTGCTGGCGAGGCGGTAGGAGTCGGTGCCGGTCTCGATGATGGTGCCGTTGAAGGTGAGGCGGTCGACGATGGCCGCGCAGAGCCTGGGATCGGTGAACGTCTTGGTGCAGCCGCCGAAGGACTCGTTGGAGGCGATGGCGACGCTGTTCTTTTCCTCGCGTTCGGTCAGGACCTGGAAGAGGAGTTCGGCTCCGTGGCGGTCAAGTTCCATGTATCCGGGCTCGTCGATACAGAGGAGATCGACGCGGCCGTAGCGGGCGATCGTCTGGCCTGCTGACGCCGGACTTGGCGACGTACTGGTCATTCGAGTAGACCTCGATGTCGGCAGGCTCCGCCTCGGCGCGGGCCGCATCGCCCGGGGACGACGCAGAGGGCTCTGGACGGGGCTGGGCCGTCACAGCACGTCACCCGCCCTGTCGTGGAAGACCTCCGGCCAGTACCGGTAGTCGTCGGGGCCCTCGGCGGCGCGGCAGGCTATCGGGTCGACCGAGGACAGCACCTCGATCATGGTGTCGGCGAGCTGGTGGTAGAAGTCCTGGGTGAAGTCGTGCTCTTCGTCGAGGTCTTGCTCCCGTTGGTGCAGCCAGAGGGTGAAGGCGAGCGTGGAGAGGTCGGCGTTGACCGGGACGACGTGGTCGGCGCCGGTCTCCGTGTAGAAGAGGGCACCGGTCCGGCCGTCGATGAGGACGGTGAAGTCGTGGACAAGCCCGCCGAGCACGACCAGGTGCTCCGCGTCGGGCGGCAACTGCTTGTCGCCGTGCCACAGGTGCGCGTGCTGGGGGTTGCTCTGCGACTCGGCCCAGTCCTGCGGGAGAGTGGGCAGCGGCCCCGGATCGGGGCCGTAGAACATGAACCCGTCGGAGGGCAGGCCCACGTCCGTCAGGAAACGGCGCGTCGGCGCGTGGACGAGGGCCGACGGCAGCCGGTCCTCCGTCAGCCGCACCATGTTCTCGGCGCCAAACACCCCTTCCAGCAGGCCTTCCGGCAGTGCCAGGGCAAGCCCCCGCCCGGGCCCGGCGATCAGGCCGAGCGGACGGATCGCCGCCGCGATCCGCCAGAACGCCGGTATTGGCTGGTCCCAGCCGGACCGCGGACCGGCCGGACCCCAGCCGTCCTCGCCCCACGCCTCCTCGGTGAACACCGCGGTCAGCGCCTGCTCAGCCGCCCGCACCGCGTCGGGCCCCGTCCGCCCGGCCAGGCATGCGAACCTGCCGCGCAGGCTCCGGAAGTCGTCCACCGCACCGAGGAAGCGGAGCAGCGCTCCGACCGATGGTGCCAGCGGGAACAGTTCGGCTCCGTCCGGCGACTTCTCGTAGAGCCACATGCTGAATACCCGCCCGGTGGCACCGTCGAGGACGACCTCCTCGGCCTCCTCCCCGTCCACGATCAGATGGCCGATCAGCAGCAGTTCCGTGAGGTCCGGATCGAGTTGCGCCGGATCGCCGCCCCGCATGGTCAGATGCTCACGGACCGACAGCAGCGACGGCTCGGTGAGCGGGCGGAAGCTGACCAGGCCCTGGCCGTCCAGCCGCTCCCCCGGAGCCAGAGCGCGGCGGGTCGGCGTGTGGACGATCGACGGATGCGGCGCGTGTCCCGGCATGACGATGCTGGTCGCGGACATGGTTCCCCCACGTGCTGAGTTCGAGCGACACCCCACCATAAGAGCCACCACTGACACAGCCCTGCCCCGCTGGCCCTGGCCCGTACGCTGTCCGCGCGGTGCGGGCACGGCCCGCACCGTCACCCGCACCGCACCCCCAAGGATCCCGCCTGCCCGGGGACACGCTCGTCACCGTGACGCTGGACGCAGCCAGGCGCAGACTCTGGCCGCCTCCCTCAGCCGACGCGACGCCCTCCCCCGCCAGACGCCCCAGTCCGAGGCCGGGTGAGGTGCTAGGCGGCCGAGACCGCGACCGCCGCGTTCGCCGACGCCTCCGTGCACACGGCACCAGCGCTTACGCGCTGCTCCTGACCTCCGGCCGGGTCAGCGCCGGCCTCTCCCCGCAGTCCGCACAAGCGGTGGTCGCGGCCCTCACGGCCCGACTTGGTAACGCATCATGTCACAAGCGACGCCGCGGGCTCGGATGCAGCTTCAGAGGCATCGCCGCCTCGTAGTCAGCGCTCTCCCTCCCCCTGCTTGGCGATTGTTGGTGCCTGACCTACGAGCAGGTGTTCGGAAGGTAGGGGCTGAAGCGGCCGAAGCGGGCCAGCAGCGTCCGTGCCGCGTCCTCGTTCAGCCCGAGCGCCTCAGCGGCCTGATCGGGCGTCGTCTCCGACAGGGCATCGCGGGCTGGCCAGTACCCCAGCCGTACGGCGGTCACCTCCAGCCGGCGGGCTGCCCGCAGGGCGGCCAAAGGGGAGGTCTTCGTCAGCCTCTCGATCTCCTCCTCCAGCTGGGACAGCAAGGAGGTGACCGCCTCCGGCAGGGGCACAGCCGAGGCCTCCACTTCGGTGGTGTGCACATCCCAGTCCATCAGGCACGCGTCTGCCGCACCCGCTCCTGCCTCGGCCAGCTCCCGCTCACCGATCTCGTCCCAGTCCAGAGTGTGCTCCGTGCCGGTCCAGCCGCACGAGCACACCGCGCGCAGCGCGGCCGCGCGCGGCCCGCGCGTGCTCCGGCCGTCGTAGACGCTCCACTGGGCGACCGACTGCCCGCCCCCACCGGAGCCCGCGTCAAAGACAACGGGTCCCGGGACGGTCCCGTCGGCCAGAAGGACACCGACCGCGCCCTCATGCGAGGCGCCGAACTCGTCGGTCGCCCAGGTCTCCCGCTCACCCATGCCGCTCCTCCAGCCGCTTCCTGTCATCGCGCGCACCCGGTCACGGGGCGCCGGAGACGACGATGCCGCAGACTCGGCGACCTCAGGGGCGAAATCACCTATCAGGTGACCCTGTCGGTGGCCCGGCCCCGCTGCCGAGCCGGACCTGTCAGCAGTGGGGCTCCCTCGTCAGGGTGCTTGGCCCGCGGCCGGGGAACCGGCCGGCCAGAAGGAGCCGTCAGCCGCGGCATGAAGGTCGATGAGCAGACATCACCGAGCGCGGGCTCGTCGTCCTGGACGTCACAGCCTCGGACGAGGAGACCGTCACCGCGGTGATGGAGAGCCTGCAGCAGATGTGGGCGACATCTGGCGTCACCCGGGTTTGGCGCACCCCGGGCGAGCCCGGCGTGCGGGCGCGGGTGTACGCCGGACCGGCGCCGTCCACTAGCAGCCAGGGCGCTCGTACAGCCGTGAACAGCCCCGTACCGGCCTTCCCGTTTCCACACGCCTGGCGCTCGTCGGGTGCGAGGATCGCAACGTCTCGACGCCGCCCCCCCATTCTTCATACTGCAGAAAGGTCTTTGGTGAGCCGTACCGTACGCACCACCGCACTCGCTTCTGCCGCGCTCGCGCTCGCGGCCCTGGCCACGCCGAGCCAGGCCGCCTCAACCACCGGCGCCCTGATGCTCACGCAGGTGCGGCCCAACGCCGCCGGCGCCGACACCCGTGACGGCACGCAGCTCAACTTGAACGGCGAGTTTTTCGTCATCAAGAACGTCACGTCTCGGGCCGTCAACACCGGCGGCTACGTACCCGACATCACCACCAACACCTATGGGCGCGCCCTGCCCTCCTACAGCCTGCCGGCCGGCGCGAAGGCCTTCGTCCACACCGGCAGCGGCCGCAACTACCGCGACAGCACCGGCGTCCACCACATCTACCGCGGCTACGCCCGCCACGTTCTGCCCAACACCGCCACCACGAAGAACCCGGACCTGCGACTGAAGAAGCCCGGCAGCCCGGACAACAACACCACCGGCAGCATCACCAGCTGCAACTGGAACACCGCCGCCAACGGCACCACCTACGCCTGCTGACACCGTCATAGGACCGTGCCCGCAGCGCAGAGCCACACGGCGGGCGCCAGCTCCGCGCTGCGGGTACTTCCATCACCGCTGACCACGATTGGGCACGCGGCGAATACATCGGGACGGCGCAGGCCCCTGGGAAGAACGTTGCAGCCTCACGGCCGCCTTCTGCCCGACCACCGACGCCACAATGAGCATTCAGCCACACTCCCCACTGCGAGTCCCACGTGCCGGGTCGTTTCTCCTTTACGACTTGTGCGCACGAGCGGGTGGCGCACGGGCGGTTGCGGTGCGGCAACCGAACCTGCCGTTCTACACATCGGCCGTATGAAACGCATCGCTGGCTCCGCCCGCAGGACTGTCGCCTCGACCTGGACGCCGATTGCGGCCATACCCGCTCGTGCCGCCGAAACCACGCCTACTCTGCCGTCGGCCACGTCCGGCGCAGCTCGCCCCGGCGGCATGGGCCACAACCAAGCTGCGCCGCGACGTGGCCGTGGACCAAGCCGAGCTGGCCGCGCTGTGCCGCCTGGCGGCCACGTGCCCCACGACGACCAATGCATACCAGCACGCCACCACTGCCAGTCACCTCTACACGCGAGGGGCGGCCGGTGACCCGCAGTCCGTGGCCGGTGCTGTTCACAGCGGTCTTGCTCATCCTCGCCCACGCAAATACCGCCTACGCCCAGGCGCCGCTCGCCACGGCGCCCGCGCCATGCATCGGAGGGGAGAAGGACTCCCGCGGCCGCTCCAGCGTCGACCAGGGAGAGGTGTCCTGGGAAGATCAGACGAACAGGTCATCTCAATTGGTGTGTTCGATAGCCTGCCGGAGTGGGGATCGTTGAGCGGCTGGTGCCAGATGAGCTGTGGGAGTTGTTCCAGCGAGTGGTGCCGGCAGCGCCGACTCGTCCGCAAGGCGGAGGCCGACGTCGGCATGGCGACCGGGAGGTGCTGGCTTCCATCGTGTTCGTGGCCACCTCGGGCTGCACCTGGCAGCAGTTGCCGTCGGCCTCGTTCGGGCCGTCGGGAGCGACAGCTCACCGGCGCTTCACGGAGTGGTCAAAGGCCAGGGTGTGGGCGAAGCTCCACCGCCTGGTCCTCGACGAGCTCGGTGCCCGCGGCGAGCTGGACTGGTCCCGCTGCGCGATCGACTCCGTGAACATGCGAGCTCTGAAAAGGGGGACCTGACAGGCCCGAATCCTGTGGACCGGGGCAAGTACGGCTCGAAGATCCACTTGGTTACTGAGCGAACCGGTCTGCCCCTGTCCGTCGGCATCTCCGGCGCGAACACGCACGACAGCCAGGTGCTCAAGCTGGTTTTCGTCGTGCCAGCCGTCGAGGCGCATGTCGGCCCGCAACTGGTCGAGGGCTTCGGGATGCGCCGCCAGCTCGGTGTACCCGACTTCGCCCACGAAGGCGGCCGCGTCCTGGCAGTGGACGAGCCAGTGCGGGTCCTGCCAGGCGTGGAAGCCAGGGGTGCGGCGGGTGACCTCATGCAAAACATCCTCGCTGACACCGTCGAGCCCGTAGGAGTCAGTGAATTCGCCCGCGAAGCGTTCAGCTGCGCTCCCGTCTGCGATGCACCACGGGCAGAAACGTCCGTTGACCTCGTGTGCGGTGTAGAAGGTGGCCGTGTAGATCCAGCCCGTGTTGCGTTTGCAACAGGCGCACGTATCGGCGGCCGTGCGGATGGACCCGCTGGCGAGGGGATCTGGGTGATAGCGAAAGAAGGGCAGGCTGGCACTCATCGCCGGTTCCCGATCTGCGCCCTGGTGGCCATCCCTACTGATCCCATGGAGAGCAGTCTGTCCGCGATCAGGTCCTCGATCAAGCGCGGCCTCGGATCCTCTCGACCCAGCCAATTGAGACAGCTTGGAAGTACGACGATGCCCGTTCGCACGCCGCCAAGGCGTGGTCGTCAAACGGCCTTAACAAGATCCGATTCCCTCAGGATGATGCCTCGCGGATCGCCGACCTGGAATGGTCCGACGTCAACGAAACCAGCGGGCAGTGGAAGGACGTCGGCGCCGCCTGGACCCCTTTCCCCGGCACCGACGTCATCCGCATGAACGACGCCTACCCCGCCCAGGGCAAGAAGTTCGGCACATCCGCCAAGCGCCGCATCGTCGCCACACACGAGCTCGGCCACGCACTCGGCTTCTGCCACAAGTCACCGGCCTGGTACCCGACGCTCATGGCTCCGAACGCCAACGACGCACCGGCTGACGGCAAGCCCACCAGCCGCGACCGCTCCAACTACCACGCCCTGTGGGGATGACCACGAACAAACCCCTCGCCACTGCCCTCGCCGCAGCCGCCACCGCGATCCTGGCCACCACCGGCTACCTCACCTACCAGTACCTCACCACCCCCCTCCGCCCCCACCGAGGCCATCACCCTCTACGACCCCGAAAACGCGCGGGAAGTGGCGGGCAGCGCCGACGACGTCTTCCACGGCACCGTCATCCGCCACACCGGCCAGCGCACCATCGCCGAAATCCCCTCCGACCTCTACGAAGTGCGGGTCGGGCACGTCTTCAAGGGCCGGGTGAGCGGCACCATCACGCTCACCCAGCCCGCAGACGCACCCCGCCTGGCCGCAGGCAAGAAGTACGTCTTCGCCACCGCCTCCTGGCACAACCCGGACAACGAGCACGCCGTCCTGTCCGACACTCGCCCCACCCCGGCAGCCGACCTCACCACACCGGTACGGGGCGCGGCCGCAGGCACAGCCTCCACCATCGCCGAGTACTGGCAGCGCGCCGTCGCCCACCAGATCGACGTCACCCCCAACTAGCCGGGCCAGAACACCCTCAAGCCCCCGTCACCCCCCATTACTTTTCGTGGCTCCGCAATGCTGCCTCTGGTCTTCAGGTACGGCATGACTTCTCCCCTGGTCGTTCATGATCCGGGGGGTGGTGTCACGGGGTCCGGAGGCATCGACAGACCCGGTGATGACGGGCTTGAGTGCCGGCTTGATCCGAGCCGAAAGAGCTCTCCGTAACGTGGATGTGGCAGCTCAGTGCCCCTTGCAAGGCCGGACGAAAGGCGCAATGTAGGGACCTGCACGTGACCTAAACACCGGCGACATCGACGTCTTCCTCGGTGGACGTCGGAAAGGGCGAACATCGCGCCACCGCCGTCACACCGACCGGGAAGAAGGCGTTCGACAAGCGGCTGCCCAACACCGAACCCAAGCTCCGCGAGCTGTTCGCCAAGCTCAGAACCAAGCACGGAACGGTGCTGGTCGTGGTTGATCAGCCGACTTCGATTGGCGCCCTGCCGCTGGCGGTCGCGAGGAACACACGGCGACAGCACCCGAGGTTTCGCCGGTAGGAGTGCGGCGTTCGCCTGGCGCGACAGCCTTACGGCCTGCGCGCAGCGAGGGCTTCATACGATCCGTACGTCCAGCTTTTCCGCTAGGACGTCCGGCCAATTGGATCTTTCCAGACCAGCCCTCATCAGAAGGTCCCTCCAGTCCCTTTTTGCCGCGCTGAGGATTGTGTTGATGTCAATCCCTTCTTTTGACAGGGTGACGATCGCACCTGCCAGTGCGGTCAAGCGGGAGCTCGGCCGCCATGCGTCCGTCGGGGGTCCGACCATGGGAGGGGAGCAGCACCGCCCGGTCCTGTCAGCGAAGCGCGGCCGCCCCTTCCTGTCTACGCCCCGGGCCGCGGCCTGCGCGACCGGCGGGCCGGACGAGTCGGCGGCCCGGGTCCCTCGTACGGGTTGCCTTCCCGCGATCGGCGAACCGGCCGGCCCGGCTGAGCCGTCGGTGGGGGCATGGAGATCGATGAGCAGCGCATCGCCGAGCCCGGGCTCGTGGTCCTGGACGTCGCCGCCGCGGATGAAGACACCGTGCGCGCCGTTATGGAGGGCCTTCAGCGGACGTGGGCGACCTCCGGCATCACGCCGGTGTGGCGTACGCCGGGTAAGCCCGGCGTGAGGGCGCGGGTGTACGCCGACGTACGCCGTCCCGACACCGCGCGCTAGCGGGCCCGGTGCCGCTCGTACGGCTGTGAGCAGCTCCTGACCATCCTTGCTGGTTTCCCCATCGGCGGAGCT
This sequence comes from Streptomyces sp. NPDC003036, assembly GCF_040611175.1. Taxonomy (NCBI): domain Bacteria; kingdom Bacillati; phylum Actinomycetota; class Actinomycetes; order Kitasatosporales; family Streptomycetaceae; genus Streptomyces; species Streptomyces sp. NPDC003036. The sequence goes on from NZ_JBEXNO010000009.1 coordinate 58,737, forward strand.
CGTCGGGTGCGAGGATCGCACCCTCTGGATGCCGCCCCCCATTTACTGCAGAAGGGTTCTTGGTGAGCCGTACCGTACGCACCACCGCACTCGCCTCCGCCGCGCTCGCGTTCGTGGCCCTGGCCACGCCGAGCCAGGCCGCTTCCACCACCGGCGCACTGATGCTCACGCAAGTGCGGCCCAACGCCGCCGGCGCCGACAGTCGCGACGGCACCCAGCTGAACGTCAACGGCGAGTACTTCGTCATCAAGAACGTCAGCACCCGGACGGTGAACACCGGCGGCTACGTCCCCGACATCACCACCAACACCTACGGGCGCGCCCTGCCCTCATACAACCTGCCGGCCGGTGCGAGGGCGTACGTGCACACCGGCAGCGGCCGCCACTACCGCGACAGCAGCGGCGCACACCACATCTACCGCGGCTACGCCCGCCACGTCCTGCTCAACACCAGCACCGCCAAAAACCCGGACCTACGGCTGAAGAAGCCCGGCAGCCCGGACAACAACACCGCCACCGGCAGCATCACCGCCTGCAACTGGAACACCGCCGCCGACGGCACCACCTACACCTGCTGACCCAGACCCCCGCGCCCGCAGCGCAGAGCCCCACCCCCAGCGCCGGCTCCGCGCTACGGGCATTACTCCCTCCCCCATCGCCGCCGAACCACGATCGCGGCGCACAGCAGCCCCCGGACGACGCGGGAGCTGCGTGAGAAGTCAAAGACGGCTCTCATGGCGGCGTTGCAGGATGTACAGGTCCCAGCTGTCGGGGTCGCCGATGTAAACGAACAGCTTGGGCTGCTCGGGGCTCCCAAAGACCTCCCAGGTGCCCATAGCGCAGTCGCCCACGGACACCTCTACCTTCTGGGACCACGGTCCGGTGCCCGGGTCGTACGTCCAGGACCCCGTGCCGGTGCACTTGTGCACTACGGGTTCGAAGGCGTCGTCGATGTCGAACGTCTCGACGTCGGCCGCCGTGGCCTTGCCGTCCGCCGTGAGGATGAGCGTGCCACCCTTGCCGTCGGACCACGTCCCGGCGACCCGCTCCGCGCTCAGTTGCGGAGGCTCGTAGCCGATCCCCGCGTACAGGCCGATGCCGGCGAGCGTGCCGACCATGACGACAGCGAGCGTCCCGTAAAGAGCCACCAGGCCGAACATGGCACCGCCGGAGACCTGCGGACGGTTCGGCAGCAGCAGCCTGCGGGCGGTCAGCGCCGGGGCGGCGAGGACCGTTGTGGCCACAAGCCATCCGCTGAGGCCCGCCAGGACGTCGGCCTCCACAAGCTGCGCCGCCGCTAGAACCGCTGGGGCGGTTCCGGCGGCCGCCAGAGCCGGGATCCACCACCACGTCTCGCGCCCCGAAAGCCGGCGGCCGAGCCATCCACCCACCGCGAGGAGCGGCATCACCACGCCGATCGACAGCAGGGCTCCGAGGACGGCTCCGACCACCGCCACGAACGGCGCCATCATCAGCAGGAAGAAGACGCCCATCGCGTTGTTGGGCAGGGCCGGGCTCTCCCGGGTCTGCCCCCACACGAAGAGCGCGATCGCCCCGACCACAGCCTCGACGAACAGCACCGACATCGAAGCCGTCAGCACCGCGCCGAACCTGTCCCTCACGCGCGCCCTCGGCTGTACCGGCTCCCAAGTTTTTGAACGCATTCAAATCCCCTCCCATCCCGCATCCTCCCCCACGCGAGACGGCTCTGCGTAGCCGGGTCCGCCTCGAATCGACCACACATGATCAAGTAGGGGCAGTTCTGATCGCCCGTTAGTTTTCGGCAGGGCTCGTACGTAGGACAGGTGCCGGCGCGGTCCGCGTCTGCACCCTACGAACCAGTTGGAGTCCGCATGACGCTCCTGGAGCTGGCCGGGCTTTTCCCGGTCGCCGTGAGCGCGATCAGTGTGCTGAGTGCTGTGAGGCGCTGGGCCCGTCGGAAGCCGCGTGGCGGCGTGTGTGTACGCGGAACCGGTCGGGCAACCGTGTCCGGTGACTGCATGGTGCGGCGTGTGGTGCGGTACGAAGCCGCGGACGGAGGTGTGCTGACCGTTTGGACGGTCTGGCCCGCTCACGCGGCGGCGGCTCGTCGCGAGGAGCATGACCTGTGGTGAGCGACGAGTCCTCCGACGGTACTGCCGGCCGGCAGGAGCAGGTGTATCAGCTGCTCGTGGAGAAGCACCAGGAGTGCCTCCGGGAGGTGCAGCAGATGCTGAGCCGGAAGTTCCCCGCCATGCTGCTGGCGCGGCGCGAGGACATCGCGCTGGAGGCCTTCGCGCGAACGGCGCACAAGTGGCTGCGCGAGCCGGATCTCGTATGGCGGGACCCCGTCCCCTACGCGCGGATTGTGGGCCGGAACCTCGCTGTCGACAGCCTGCGGGAGAAGTCGGCGGTACCGACCTGCCCGCACGACCTGGACCAAGTCACCGTTCCGCAGGCCGGTCCGGACGACAGCGCAGCCCTACTGACCGACGTGGTCATCCCGGCGATCCGGCGCATGCCGCGAACGCAGCGGCGTGCGGTGGTGGAGCTGCAGAGCCGCGGTGCCGACGACACCCTGATCTCCGCCGAACTCGGGATACCGCGCATGCAGGTGCAGGTGCAGCGCAGCAGGGCGATCCGGGAACTGCGGAGCAAGTTGAAGGATCACATTCGTCCCAAAACAGAGCGAAATCGGCAGCGACGCGGGGAAGGGGAAACAGGTGAATGACGTGAGCAGGACCGAAGGCCACGGCGGGCGCCGTGAGCAGCCCGCACTCGCCGACCAGCTCGCCGCGCTGATGTCGCAGCCACAGCACGGGGTCGACTTCTGGGACCATCCGGACGGGGACTGGGCCTCGGTGGAAGCGGACGGTATGACCGCCAGCGCACGCAGGGAGGCTCTGGCCCACGCGAACTCCTGCTACCGGCTGGGTTCGAAGGCTCTGCGTCGGGGCGATTGGGAAGCAGCCACGAACTGGCTGAGCGAAGCAGCCGAGCGCGGGCACCCGGGAGCGATGTTCCGGCTCGCGGTCGCCGTCCACCGGATCGGTGCGCCCGGGGTGAAGGGCGATGTGCGTTACCTCGTCGAGCAGGCCGCGCAGCTTGGGCACGGTGATGCCCGCGTGCTGCTGAACCTGGCCGACAGGCGACCGGCGTCGCGCGCCCTGTCCGAGGATGCCGAGTTCGCCGATGAGGTTCGGCTCGCTCTGCTGCAGGCCGTCGTTCCCCGACCGCGGGAAAGCGCGCCTGGGCGCAGCGAGCGGTTCTCGACCTCTCCCCTGCGGGCACCGGAGCTGACGGTCGCCGCCCGGCAGGTTCCAGGGCGGGGTCCGGCACCTGGGCAGTGGAAGGCGGTGGAGGGCGCGTTGCGAATCCTGCACGTTCTGCACGGGTCGTCGGTGGCGCTAAGTGCGGCGCAACTGGCGAAGCGGACCAGCCTGCCCAAGAAGGTGCTGGAGAGGCTGCTGCACTGGTTGTGCCAGTGCGGTATGGCGGCGGGGCTGCCGGACGGCGGCTTCACATCCGGCCCGCAGTTGCAGACCCTCGCCCAGCCTCCCGGCAGGTCGGCTGAGGCGGCGCTGCAGCACCGGCTGGCGGCCTTGCGGTATGCGGTGGGCGCGGCGGTCTATGTCAGCAGCTACACCGACGGAGAGATCCACATCTCCCGGTTCGCCGACGGCCCACAGGCCCCCCGCGTGTATGAATGGGTGGACTTCCGCGCAGCGGCGCACGCCAGCGCCGTGGGCAAGAGCCTGCTGGCGCAGCTGCCCTTCGAGCAGCGCATGGACCACCTCTCGCGCCACCGGGCGGCGCGCTTGACCTCGCGGACCATCACCGATCCCCGCCGGCTGTTCGCGGACATCGACGAGCGGGGCCCCCGCGCCCCGCAATTCGACCGGCAGGAGTACTCCACCGGCGAGGTATGCGTGGCCATCCCGCTCAACCTGGGCAACCAAGCCGATGCCCTCGCGCTGTCCATGCCCGCGAGCCAGCAGCACCGGCTGGAGGAGGCTGCGCAGATCCTCTCCGACCAGTCCACCGTGGTCTTGCTGTCGCTTCTTCTGGCCGGTGACCCACCTGTCGAGCCCACGAGCGCGCCGGGACAGCAGATCATCGTGGTCCCACCCAACGATGTCCTGCGCCAGCGTACGGAACCGATCACCTTGCTGACACGGCCCGCTCCCCCGCCGCTGCAGGCGGCGCCGGCACCGATGGTGGAAGACGGTCATCCCGGCACGGACGGCGCAGTCACGCCAGGCACACAGGTGGTCGCCTGGGACGACGTGGTCGCCGGCCGTGAAGAACACGTGGTGACGATGGAGCCGCTCGGCGCCTACGCCGCCACCCCGTAAAGCCGAGACGACCACTGCGGTATCGGTGCCCCTGCGGGCGCCGATACCGCCTCGGGACCCGGGGCTTGCAGTGAGGCTTCACACCACCCGCATCGCCGCCACGCCCATCCCACTCCCCACCACCAGCTACCACGGGAACTTCAGGAAACACCTCGTGAGCCCAGCGTCGGGGGCTCCAGGCCTTCGGCGCTCTCCGGCCCACCGGTCCCGGACACGTCGTAGGCACACGGCATCGCGGTGTAACCCTCCAAGGTCTGCCAGTGCGACCACCAGGTGAAGACCACCCGGTCGGGATTGTCGTCGGCCTCGTCGTGCCGTTCGGCGCGCAGCTCCCAGTCCTCGCCGGCTGCGCGGAACTGGGTGATGGTCCAGCCGCGGGCATCACCGGGTCAAGAGTTCACGAGAAGGCGCGGCAGCCAAGGCAGCCGCGCGCCGACGTAACAACCGCAGGTTCCGCCGGGTGGAAACGCATCCCAGCCTGCTGTGACCGCGCAGAGCTCCGGGCCCTGCCCGTTGAGCCGCGCTGGCCCCCGAGGACCCCTCCCTCGGGGGCTCCGACTTACGGAACGGAACGGCGGCCCAGCACGCGCGGCGCAGAGCCAGACACGCAGGGACCCGGCCAGATGCGACGGCGAGCCCGGGCCTCCGGGCGCAGCCGGAACTGGGGCCGGACGCCGGCGTCGGCTGATGGCCGTCCTCGTCGAGGCCGCGGTGCGCTCCGGCGCGAGCAAGCAGGGGGCCGGCCATGGCCTCGCCCCGCCCTGGCACGGTGCAGGAGCCGTTCGCCGACCTCGCCGAGCACCTGGCGCCCTGCGGTGAGGTCCGGTGCTCGGTCACAACGTCGGCTGCGTCGGTTGGCCATGAGTGACAGCCCCTCTGCGGCCGTGATCCATCTGGACGCTGGTTAGTCTTCCTGCTGGTCGGTTGCTCCAGGCATAGCAGCGATTCGGTGAGGGGTGGGCATGAGCCGAGAGACATCTTCCGGCACGAGAGGCGGAGGCACTGACGGTGCCCGTGTGGACTTCCTGCCCGTGCCGAACGGCATCGACTACCTCTTGGAGGTTGTCGCGCGGCTTGCACAACCCGACGCAGAGGTCTCCCCGCGGGACCTGAAGTACGCGGTCCTTCACCTGCAGGCCGCCACCGAGGTGCTGGTTAAGGCACGCCTGCAAATAGAGCACTGGTCACTGGTCGTGAAGGACGTCAGCAAGTGCACCAAGGAGAAGTACGACCGTGGCGAATTTGAGAGCGCCACAGTCGCTGAGTCGATGCGCAGACTCGCTGACATCGTCGGGGTTCCCATCGGGAAAAGCGACCGGGGCGCGGTGGAAGAGCTCGCAAAACTCCGCAACCGTCTGCAGCACTGGGGGCTTCAGGAGACAGTCGCCCTGGTGGAGAAGCGAGCAGCGAGCGTGCTGGACTTCCTCATGCGGTTCGTGGATGAGCACCTGCTGCCTGCCCTGGGGGACGAGCAGGTCGCTGCCATGCAGGCCGAGGTAGACGCCGTACGCCGTGGCGTGCGGGACATCGCCACCTTTGTGGAGGCGCGGCGAACCCGCTTGCGTGACGAGCTCAAGGCGTTCGCCAGTACAACTGTGCAATGTCCTTCCTGCCACGAGTGGGCACTTGTTGTGCAGCAGGAGGGCAGCAGGTGCCACTTCTGTCCACGCGCCTGGGAGGATAACGAACACCTCGCGTACGCCTACGCAGAGACCTTCGAGACGATGAGCATCGAGGATCACGTCTCCTCGGGTGACTGCCCCGAGTGCTGGACTAGAGCGCTCATCGTTGGCGTGCGCACCGCGGCCGCTCCAGGGAAGCCGATCGACATGTGCTTCAACTGCACCGAAGTCTTCACCGGCCTGCATCTGTGCAACTGCCTCGAGTATTTCGTCCCCCAGGCAGAAGAGGACATCTGCCAGCGGTGCTTGGACAGATACCTGGAGCTGAGCGGGATCGCCTGATAACCGCGGCGCTGGTTGTACTCCCCTCGGCGTACTCGGCGAGCCAGGCACCGGCCGTCCGCGGGGCGGTTGCGGCGAGGTGCTCAAGGAACGCGGCGGTGAGGTACATGGCTACGGAGAGCAGGCACCGCTGCGGCTACCGCCGCGGTGTCGCCACGGTCATGCCCTGCCAGCCGGGGCCGAGTCCGCGGCGCCTGAATGTACTCGAGGGCGCCGACCGCGCAGAGGCGGGGGCACGGCCGACCGAAACGCCTTCCGAGCCGTCGAGGTGGTCGCGAAGCCGGCTGAGAGTGCCTCGGATGGCGAACAGGTGGAGGGCTGCGTGGCCGTCTATCTGCGGGGCTTCGGACAGGGCCTCACTCAGCGTTTCCATGGCCGTGATGACGTCCTCGACCGCCGCGTCGCTCCACCTGCCTCCTTGTACGTCGGCAAGGAGGCAGGCGGTCTCGGCAACGGCGTCGGCCAGGTCCTCTACGCCCGCGGCGGTGCTCTTTCCCATGACGTGATCAACGATGTCACACCGCCACCAACGTGTGAGCGGCACGACGGGCAAGGCCCGCCCCGGCGCGGGGCGATACGGCGCGTACCGCCCTGCGAGACGGCGGGGCTTGCCCAGGCACCGGGACCGTCCCGCCCCCGCGGCGGATGGTCCCGGCCCAGGCCGGCGGCCTAGCGGTGCCCCGGCCCCGGGCTGACCGTTCATTGGGCGCCCACGACAGCGACGGCGGCAACGAAGAGGGCGCCGATGGTTCCTGCCGCCATCAATGGCGCGGCGAACTTCGGGTGGCGGTAAGCCAGGTAGAAGGCGGCGCTCATGATGAGCAGGCCGACCAGGGCCAAGAGCAGGACGACGAGCAGGGCGAGCTTGGACACGGGTGGTTCCCCCTTCGGGTTGGGGTGTGCCGGGTCGGCACAGCAGGTGGCGGAGCTTGAAGTGCTGTCGTGCCTTAGGTCGCGGGCACGGCCCCGGACAGGGCGGCGAACCGGCACGACCGCGGCGCGGGATGACAGTGCGGGATGCGAGCCCTAGCGGCGCAAGCCGCGCCCAGGACGGTCACCTTGGCCAGCGCGAAGAGCCCCATTCAAGGCTTTGACCTGCGCAGATGCGGGTCAGGAAGTCTTGAATGGGGCTCGGAGTGCTGATAGGTGATGTGATTTGGTTATGGGGCGAACGGCCTTGCACGTTGGGACAGGTGACGCAGATCATGTGATGCGGGGTGGGTAAGCCTCCCCGGCGGACGGCTTGCCCACCGCGCAACTGGTGCGTGCCCAAACCTTCTCTATGGAGTCGAGTGCCGGGGCAGAGGCGTCCCGGGATCGGCCGGGCCGGCCCCCAGCCGACGCCGCCCGACGCGCGGCGCGGCCGGCGGGGCGAGTGGCTCGGCTACCCACTCCGCATCCGCGGCCCGTTCAGCGGCCGTACGAGCCCGCGGATCACGCGGAGCGGCTTCGGGGACGTCCGGGCCGGATCCCAGGGCCCGGCGGCGTGTAGCGCTCATCGCCGCAGTCTGGCACGCACCGGCAGCACAGCCTCGGCTGCAGGACGGCTGACGGACAGCAGCACGACCGACAGCTAGGGGCGGCCAACGGCAGCATGGCCGACGACATGACGACGGCGGCGAGGCGCGCCACAAGCCCCCCCCCCCCCCCGCACAGCCACGTAGCGGGGCGGGATGGGTGTCCCGCCCCCTGCGTTTCTACTCGCTCAGGTCGAGCCGGAGGGGCATCAGCAGGTGACGGTAGTCCTGACCGACCATGTCGGGCCCTTCCGTGAGCAGCACCGGCTTGGTGGTGAGTCCGTCCTTCATCTCGCGAATGTGCAGGGTGATGGTCTCGCTGATGAACGTGCCGAGCGCGTCCAGCAGGAAGGCGGGGTTGAGGGCGAGGAGGTTTCCGCGCAGGGTGTCGCTGCTTCCGTACGTGATGGTGGGCGGGATGGTCATGCCCTTGGTACGGGCCTGGTCTTCGGCGGTGCCGATACGGGGGGCGAGGGTGAGGGTGCCGTCGTCGGCCCACGCGAAGCTGACGGGCATGCCGCTTTCGCCCTTGGCCTTGATGAGGGCCTGGCACTTCTTCGCGGCCCGGACGACGGTGGCGCGGTCGACGCGTACAGACACGTCGCGCTGCGCCGGGAAGAGGCTGCTGTACTTCGGCAGGCTGCCGTCCAGCGGGCGAGTGGTGATGGTGGTATCGCCGATTGACAGGGTGGCGCGGGCGATGACGCCGTCGCCGTCCTCGAGAATGCCAATGCCCACGGGACCGTCGTACTTCTTCAGGCGCTTGGCCAGGGGCGCGAGGATGCTGGCGGGGATGAGGGTGGTCAGGGGCTTGTCCAGCGGCTGCACCGTGCCGCTGGTGGGGACTTCCGCCACTGCGAAGCGGTAGCGGTCGGTGGCCGCCATCGTGAGCGTCTCGCCCTCCAGGGTGATCTGGACGCCGGTGAGCACAGGGAGCGTCTCGTCGCGGCCTGCGGTCGGCAGCACGCGGTTCAGCTGGGTGACGAAGGTCTGTGCGTCCATGGTGGCCATGGCAGGCACCGCCTCCGGTGGGTGTGTGAACTCGTGGATGTCGAGGGTCGTGATCGGCACGGTGATGTGCTCGACGGTCAGCAGGTCGCCCGCGAGGGAGACGGGCGTGCGGGCGGCAACCGTCTAGGTTTCGCCCGCCACCATTGCGGCGAGTGCCTTTTTCAACTCCGCGAAATCGAGCAGCGAATATCCCTTCGCGACGGGCGTGCCCACGGGCACCGTGACCGACACGGCGGTCCAGAAATCGAAGGTGCTGAGGGTAAGCCGGTTGCGGCTCGTTTCGATAGGCACGCCGCGCTGCGCGAGTGGCTGAGCCTGGGTCGGTACACCGAATTCGGCGATGTTCAGCGCCTCGGTGATCTGCGCGTGCATTCCGGCGAAGTGCGCGGTCGGCTTGACGGGCTTCTTTTCGTCCTTCTCAGCCGTCTTCTCGGCGGTGACCTGAGTTTCGGGATGGGACATAGCTCTCCCTCGGGTTGGGGTATGCCTTCGGTTCGTTGACCGGCTGCCACCGCCGACCAACAAGACAACAATACCATCTATGAGTCACAAGCGGGGTGGTTCACGGCTGTTTCTGGGATCAATCTCCGCTGGCGCCTGGCATATGGGGCGGGGCACTACGCGGCGGGCATCGGCGGTGCCGCGTGGCGCGCAGTCCCGAGGGCAAGGAGGCGGGTGCGGAGCAAGGGAGCGAGGCGCGCAGCGCCCTCAGCGACCGGCCGACCGGCCTCCGTGGCACGTGAGAGCGCGCAGCGCTCGGTCCGGGCCGCAGCGCAGCGGAGCGCCCGGCACGCAGCAAGGGGCGAGGGCCGCGAGGCGGGCCCGCCCCGGCCGCCGCGCAGCGCCCCGCACCCGTCCCAGCAAGATGCCGCACCCGCTAGTGACGTCGCGGCGTTTTGACGGCACTCGGCCGTGCTGTCCAGATCAGCGGCCGAAGGGACCGGTGCCGGAGGGATCGCCCGCGAGTGCCTGATGGATACGGGCACGGGCAGCGTCCAGCTCATCTTCGGTGAACGCGCCATGCTCTTCCTCATAGCGGTCCAGCTCTTCCCGAAGCAGCCGACGCCTCACCCGGCGCGCGTCGGTTTCCGCCCGGACGCGATCCGCCACGATCTCCGCAACAAACTGCGGGACGTCGTCAGTCAGCTTCTCCAGCGCCTCCACCACGTCGGCCGGCAGCAACACGCTGATGGGCCTCATGTCCGTCATGGCTCTACCGTACGGCCGCCAGCGCTGCCCATACGAGACACGGGCAGCGGCCCGCCCCAGCCACCATGCAGGGCCGCGCCGCGCCCTGCACTCGGTCAACGAAGGTACTGCGCATGTGTCACTCGCGGCGGTGACAGGACGGGCGAGCAATGACCGAGGGGCGGGTAGGCTCCGGGTATCCGCGAAGCGGCCACCTCAGCGGCCGGCGGATTGTCTCGGAGGCCCGTGGCCCGGACTTCATGCTGGGATCATGAACGACTGGGACGGCCCCGATCCGCCGGACTGGCAGCTGTACGTCGTCGGCCATCTGGGGCCCGGCGAAGGGCCGGTCACTGGTGAGAGCTATGTGATCTATGTACGGCCGTGCTGGCAGTGCGGAGCGCCGGTCGGCGAGCTGTGTCTGCCGCTTGCCCGGGCGCGGCGGTTCCGGGGTGCCCATGCGGCGCTGACGTCGTACGACATGGAGCGCAATCGGGAAGCTCTCGGCCGAACGTGCCCGCGATGCGCCGCGGCTGCGGGGGCGATGTGCCGGACGGCGCCGATGGACGGGGACCGGCCGCGGGAGCTGCGACAGACTGTGCACCCAGCCCGCGAGAACGGCGCCATGGGCTGACGGGTCGGGCTGCACCGCCGTCTGACCCGCGGCGGTTATAAAAATTCGACCGTGAATGAGGGCGCAGTCGAGCACGAGCATCCTCTTCTTCGCCCGGCTGGATGGCTCCGAGTCTGCATCGGGCGAGGTGTTCGGGCCGGGAACGGCGTATCGGGCGGCAGCGATCGGGGGCTGCCTCGTTCGGCCCAGGCTGTGGCCCTGTTCACTGTGTCCCGGCTATCGGCAGGGCAGTGTGGGGAACGGAGTCCGCCCGGGAGTCCTTCGCACGTCGACCGGGCGGACCGCTCTGTCGTGGTCCTCAGAGAGGATGCAGGACGGTGACCACCTTCCGCGGATAGCTGCGTCGTCGCCCGGAGTCGGCTCGTACGCCGCGTTGTGGGGCATCAGCCACCCGGCCCGTTCTCGCGGCGCAGGCGCTTGACGGTGGATTGCCGCCCAGGAGCGCGGCAACGATGTCGCCGTGGTCGGCGATGGTCCTGGCACCGGGTGGTGACGATGCCGCCGTCGCAGATGGCAGCCTCGATCATGCTGTCGCCGACGACTTGAAACCGACCGGTTCGCCGCGTCTCGGAGGACTCCTCCCTAGAACCAGTCGCGGTTCTTCCTTTACGGGGCAGAGCCTGACGTGGGTTCGCTCGCTACAACCGACCAGCAGCACTGGAGTCGTGGCAAGCAGACGGCGGCTGGACCCGCTGGCGAGCCCGGAGAAGACGACGACGTAGTCCACGCACGAACACGGCAGCACCAACAGGGCCCCAAGGCGGATCGCCTGGTCGGCGAGCAGGGAGGTAAACATCGAGGCGACCGCCAGCGGGACCACGATGAAGTTCATCACCACCGCGGCGGACAGGAACCGGCCGTCACGTAGGCAGCGGACCAGCTCGGGGCCTGGATCTGGAGGAAGAGGCAGGTGATGAACAGCAACACGCGCCAGGACCGGCTTGATCACGTGTTCCAACCCCGGCCTGAGACCGGGCCCTGGTAGTGGAGGGCAGACGCTCCATCTCAGACGCTCCATCTGATTGCGGGCGTGGCACAGGACGCGGAGCGCCGAACCGGTGATGCGCAGCCTCTCAGTGATCTGGAGTCCGTCGTAGGAGAACTCACGGCGGATCGGGTCGAGTCGTTTCGCCCACCGCGTGGTGCTGACCGGCTGGGCCGGGGGGATGTGACGTCCCGCCCCCGACCCAGCCGGGGTCTACAGGGGCCGCAGGATCACCAGGACCAGGGCGGCGAGGGTGCCGCCGAGGAGCCAGGTCTGCCAACAGGCCCACCAGGGCAGGGCGCGACCGCGGCGGCGGTGGCTGGTCGTCACGGCGCGGGTGCGGGGTCCGGCGTGAGCGGGGCGTGCTGCTCGACCTCGGTCAGCCGGTCCAGCCGCTCGTACAGGGCACGGACGAGCCGGGCGCGGTCCTGGACGCAGGGCGCGGTGCCCTCAAGACCGGCGGACAGGCACCTGTCGGTCTCGTCGAGGACGACGTCGGCCAGTGCCCGGGACTGGTGGTCCTCGGGGAGCCGGGCGGCCGCGCGGCGGACGTCGCCGGCCACCGCCCGGGCGGCTCCGGCCAGCAGCAGGGCGAGCTGCTGGTAGTCCGCCGTCTGCAGGCCGGGGTCGCCTGTCCACGCGAGCACGGCCTTGGCCAGGCACTGGTGGGTCGCGCGGTCGAAGGGGAGCGTGCCTTCGATGCGTCCCTCGGGGTCGTACAGGACCGTGTGTGTGCTGGTCATCGGGGGGCCTCGCTGAATGGCGTGGTCGCGGAGGGCGCGGTCTCCTTCGTCGTACGTTGACCGCAAGGCGACCGTACGGGGACGCTCAGTGCGGTAGGACTTACCGTGAGTACGGGTTTCGGTGCGCAGGGCGACCGGGGAGCAGGCCGGTATGGGCAGGCCGCGACGAACATCAGCAGGTGCCGTCACCGGCTTCGTGCTGCGCCTGGTCCGCGAGTCCATCCCGCTGACGCAGGCGGGCCTGGCGGAGGCGCTGGGCGTGGAGCTGGACACGCTGCAGGGCTGGGAGTCCGGGCGGCGGCCGTTGGCGAACATGCGGGCCGGTGCGCTGCTGAATCTGCGCCGGCGGCTGCCCGCGCTGGGCGCGGACGCGGCGCTGGTGCAGTGGCTGGACGCGGCGATGGACGCGGACCGGATCATCGACGCCGGGCTGGGCGGTGACACCGGCGGGCCCCACCCGCTGGCCGTGTGGGTGCACACCCGGGACACCGCGCACATGCTGGCCTGGGCGCTGAACGGCGCCGTGCCGCCCGCGCTCGCCGGGCGGTTACCCAGGCCCCGGCGCGGCCCGGTCGCCGTGGCGCCCCAGCTGGCGCCCGCCGAGCAGACGGTGTCCTTCGACCATCTCCGCGCGACCACCGAGCAGGCGGCGGCGCAGGGGACGGCGGGAGCGCTGCTGCACCGGCAGGCGCTGTATCTGGCCTCGTACGACCGCGGCCCGGACGCGGCCGCGTGGACCGCGCACACGCTGCACCGGCGGCGCGACCTGCTGGCCCGCAGGGGCTGGTCGCCGCACTGGGCGGAGGCCCGCTCCACCGCCACCGCGCTCGCCCGGCTCGGCGACCCGCAGCCGCTGCTGGACTTCATCGACCGGCCCTTGCCGACGACGACACCGCCGAGGCCGCGAACCTGAACTACTGGGCGCTGTGGCTCGGAGCGCTGCCGGTACCGCAGCCGGACGACGCCTTCATGCGCGACCGGGACCTAACGGCGTGGGATCCGGTGACCCTACTGCGGGGCCTTGCCCGCGGACTGCACCTGGCGCCCGGCTATGTCGACCTGTACGCGCACTCGCTGTGGGCGCTGCTGACCGCGTTCCCCTGGCTGTCGCAGGCGGCCGGCCCCCTCGCCGGGCCGCTGCGCGAGCGGACCGCCCAGCTCCTGGACGGGGCGGCCATCTCGGCAAGATCGCGGCGCGAGTTGGGCCACGTCCACTACGTTTTCGATCACAACCGCTGACGACGGAGGACCGCATGGCCGACGACACCACCAGAGGCACCGCGAGCTTCATCTCCGAGATGGGCGTGCTCAAGCGCGTCGCACGGACCGGCTGGTGGTTCACCGGCAACAAGGCCCCGGAGTCCGTCGCCGAGCACAGCTTCCGGGTCGGGGTGATCGGCTCGGTGCTCGCCATGATGGAAGGCGTCGACCCCGCCCGGGTCGCGCTGCTGTGCCTGTTCCACGACAGCCAGGAGACGCGGGTCGGGGACATCCCGCACATCGGCCGGAAGTACATCAAGGCCGCCCCGAACCAGGAGGTGACCGCCGACCAGGTCGCCAACGCCCACCCGGCCGTCCGCCAGGGTGTCCAGGGCGCGGTCGACGAGTACGAGGCCGGCGAGACCCCGGAGGCGGTCGTCGCCCGTGACGCCGACAAGCTGGAGTGCTTGGTCCAGGCCGTGGAGTACCGGGAGCAGGGCTACAGCCTCACGCAGAACTGGATCGACACCAGCCTGGCCAGTCTCAAGACGCCATCAGCCAAGACCCTCGCCGAGGCGGCGCTGACCATGAACTCGCTGGAGTGGCAGAAGAACTTCCTGCCCTGACCCGCCCCTCCCACGACCGAGGCCCCCAGCACGCGCTGGGGGCCTCTGCGTTGCTGCTCAGCACCAGTTGGCAATGTTAGGACCAACAGGTCTACGTGCTCGACGACCGCTTCGTGTCGGGAGCCGTCTGCAGCAGCTTGGTAAGCCTCCGCCACGAACTCCTCACGGCAGGCAGACGAAACTTCCTTCGCCTGCCAGTACGTGTCGTACCGACCGCTTCCGGACTCCTCCCCCGGAGAGAGGTACTGGGCCCCGATACCCACAGCCAGGTCCTCGAGGGCTCCCATCATCGCGGTAGCAGCAAGCGCTACGGGCCGAGGGCCGAGCATGGCGACTCGCTCGCCTGCCCGGGCCACCGGAATCCGGTCCCGATGCATCTGCTCCGCGACGGCCTCGTTCGCTGTGTCCCAGCCGTCCTCTTGGTCGAGGATCTCGATCTCGTACTCGTTCAGAGTCCGTTCGCCGAGCTGCGCCACCGCCTCGTCCCACAGCGCAAGGAAGTCGACGAAAGCTTCCTGCCGCTGCCCGCGAAGCCATTGCTCGTGCTCAACCTTCGCCTGATCGCGCACCTGTCGGCGTCCGACCCACACGCCGATGAAACTGCCGGCCACAGCCACAGTCCCCGCTACTCCGGCCGCTACGACGGCCGCCACCCCCTGATCCATGAGGCTCATCCTGCCCGACTCCTACGAGAGGGGAGTCATCTGCAGGGGCCCGGTATCGGCGCCTCCGGGTCTATCCACGCGGACACCTCCTGATGCCGCTGAGGAAGGACGGGCCTTGGCCCGCCAGGTGATCTGGACGCGGTGATCGTCGGTGATAGCGGTGACCTTGGCGCGGTAGCTGTTGAGAACGTCGGGCTGGTTCGGGTCGAGGCGGGAGCGGTAGTCGTTGACGCGGACGCGGGCGACGTCGTTTTCGGCGAGAACCAAGGCGCGGCCGCCGGGCAGGGCGTAGGTGTGCATGGTGTGGAACGGTCCCGGCACAAGCGGCCGTGAGCGCGGAGCATGGTTGAGGCGGCGACCGCACGATCGGCAGCGGCAACAACGGCCGGACCCCAGTAGGGAGCGGCGAACTGCAGGCTCGTACGGCGGGCGCGGCAGACTGGCCTGGTACGGAACGGCCGAGCGACAGGTGGCGCTAAAGGACAGCCGGCCGCCGCGCGGTCTGGAGCCCCCGGCACAGGCGGCGGAAGCGGCGCCGTACGGCGGGCGACGGAACAGCCACGACCCGCCCGGCACGGCCGAGGGCGTCGCTCGCCTCAGCGGTTTTCCCGCACGTACGGGGCGCCCTTCTGAGTCACGCTGGTGTCGCCGTGCCTGCTCTTGGGTGGGCGCGGATTGGGTGTTCCCTGGCGTGAGGGGAGGCTTTTAGCACGGTGGTAAATCCCCCGGATGATTCCCGGTGTCCGGGGCTATGAGGGTACGTGCACGTTGGGGTCGGGCTGGAGTGACAGGCCGCTGTGGCGGTGGTAGCTCAGACGTGCGAGACGACGGTCGATCGGGTGCCCGTTGGGATGGAGGAGCAGGACGGGGCGGTCGGTGAGGGCTCCGGGGCTGGGGATGGTCATGGTGGTGAGGTCGAACGGGGATGTGGGGGCGGTGAACCAGTGGGCGGGGGCTTGAACGGTGTTGAGGAGGATTGCGAGGCGTTGCTGTCGGTGAGCTTCGGGGTGGGTGAAGGGGTGGTGCGGGGCAAGGTCGGCGGGGCGTTTGCCTTGGTGGTCCCAGGTGAGCTGGCCGGTGTGGGGGTTTTGGTAGAGCAGGACGAGTTCGACGGAGGGTGTGCCCAGGCGTGAGCGGGCGATTGTGTCGTGGATGGGGCCGGAGGCGATTTCGGAGACGCCGCTTGGGGATCCGTATTCGTCGTAGGGCCAGCGTGCGCGTTGTTCGGCTTGGTCGGCTTCCTGCTTGAGTCGGCGAAGCCAGTGGGGGTGGAGTTTGGCGAGGAGGCTGTGGGCGGGTTGGTCTCCTGTGGGGGGCGGGGTGCTGTAGACGGCGTCGATGAGCGCCTGGGTGTCCTGGGGGTGGGTGAGGGTGAGGGGGGCGTGGGTGGGGGCGCGTTCGGTGAGGGCGTGCCAGGTGGCGGCGAGGATGTAGGGGTCGTAGACGGTGTGCGGGCCGGGGGCTGGGAGTTGCGGCAGGCCGTCGGGGCGGGGGGTCCACAGGACGTGGGTGAGGGGGGCGAGGTGTCTTTTCGTGGGGCGGTTGATGAGGTGGCGCCATTGGCGGCCGCGGCGTTGGAGGAGGAGGTCGAGCGGGGCGAGGTCGGTGTAGAGGTGGTCGGTGTCGTAGTCGAGGCTCTGTTCGAGTACTTGGGTTCCGACGAGGATGAGCCGGCTGGGGCGCTGGGGGTTGGGCTGGGTGGCTCGGAGCTCGGGTTCGGGGTGAGGGCCTAGGAGCTCTTCGATGGTGTGCTGGTGGTCGGCTCGGTCGCCTTCGTTGTAGCGGCTGTGCAGGAGCTTGATCTCGTGGGGTAGCCAGCCGTGTCGGGGGGCTGCGTGCAGGAGGGCGCGGTGGAGTTCCTCGGTTCGGGTGACGGTGTTGCGGATGAGGGTGGTGATGCCGTTGGGGTGATTGGTGAGGATGTGGTGGGCCAGGGCTTGTGGGCCGGGGTCGGGCATGAGGCGGATGCGGGTGTGGTAGTGGCTGCGGCGTTGTCGGGGTGGGGTGTGGGTGCGGCAGTGGCCTGTTTCGTCGACGACGGTGATGGGGCCGGTGGGGTCGGAGGTGGTGGGGGTGGTTTTGTGTCCGCGGCACCAGGCGTTGATGAGGTCGCGCCGCAGGGCTGCGGGGAGGGTGGCGGACAGCACGACGATGCTGGCGCCGGCGTCGGCGAGCCAGGCGATGGCGGCGGCGAGGAGCCGCTGCTGGTAGAGGGCGTAGGCGTGGGCTTCGTCGATGACGACGGTCTTGTTGGCGAGTCCGTAGAGGCGTAGGAACCAGTGCTTGCCGCGCTGGGAGGCGAGGACGATCTGGTCGATGGTGCCGACTCCGAAGCAGGAGAGCAGGCCGCGGCCGCGGTGCAGGTACCACTGGTCGAGGATGACGGCGGGGGCGTTGTTGTGGAGGTCGGGGTCCTCGCAGGTGATGTTGGTTGGGGTGATGGCGGTGCTGTCGGTGATTTGGAGGTGGGCGGTGGTGCCGTGGGCGAAGGCGTTGCCGTGGACGACGGCGAGGTGGGCGTTTTCGCGGTCGCCGAGGATGTTGGTGAGGTAGGCGGCTTTGCGTTCGGCCAGCTGGTCGCCGGCGGCGCGTAGGGGCAGGGCGGTGTAGGAGCCGTGGTAGCCGCAGGTGAGGGCGAGGCGGTGGGTGAGGTAGTCGGCGGTCTCCGTCTTTCCGGCGCCGGTGGCGTCTTCGATGATGACGAGGCTGGGCCGGGTCGGGGGGTTGTTGATGATGGTTTGCTGGGTGGGGCGAGGGTGGGGGGTGCTGGGCATCTGTTCGGCCCAGGTCATCGGGCGGGGGGTCCAGCGTGTAAGGCGGAGTGTGGTGATGGCGGCAGCGGCCTGCTCTTGGCTGGCCTGCCACCAGGCTTGTGTGTCGGTGCCGGCGTTCTGAGGGGTGCGGTAGGAGAAGAGGTTCTCGTTGGAGGCGGTCCAGTCGCTGTGGACGACCAGGCCGGCGAAGAGCGGCAGGATGCAGGGCCGTTCGGGACGGATGAGGTCGGGCAGGCAGGTGAGGTCGACCTCCAGGAGGCGGGCGAGCTCGTGGAACAGGGCGCGGTGGACAGCCGCCCAAGCGGGGTCGAAGTCGCAGATCCCGGCGGTCGTTGAGCTGGGGATGTCGCCGTGGTGGCCGCCGAGCAGGGCGGCGATGTCGTGCAGGTTGCGGTGAGGGCGGGCTGAGGTGTCCTGGTCGGTGCACCTTGCACAGAGGCAGCCCAGGAGGCCGGGGAGGTACCGGGCGGTGACGAGGGCGTGCGGTGGAGCGGGCCGATGGCGGCCGGTGAGCGGCACGCCAGCTCGTGTGGCGTCCTCAGCCCAGCGTCGTCCGGCGGCGGCGAGTTCGGTGTCGCGGCTGTGGGCGTGGGCGAAGAGGAGTTGGAAGCCCGGGATCGCCTTGCCGGGCATGTCGTGGAGGGCGGCGAGCAGCATCAGCACACGGCGTGCGGTGGGGGCGTGTCCAGCGCCGAAGGCGTCGGCGAAGCGGCCGCGGACGGGTGCGGCGAGGTAGTGGTCGAACAGGGCGCCGCACGCGGCGGCTGTGTCCAGGCAGTGCGCCAGAAGGCTGTTCCAGGCCGGGCCGCCGCGCCGGCGGCTGATCCCGTAGCGGTCGGTCTTGCCCCATAGCCACAGCACGATCCACACGGGTGACATCGGCGCGTCGTTCACCAGTTCCCGTCCGGTGGGGCCTTCAAGCTGTGGCCCAAGTCCCAGTGAAGGGCGATTTACCACCATGCCTGCCATTTCGAGACTTTCTATCTACTCTGAGCCAATTACGTACGATCTGCGGCATAGAGTCTGCATCCCGGCACTGACAATCGGCCCTGACCTGCAAAAACACCTTGAGATGCTGTCCTTGCTGAGCGTTTTCAGGCAGGCCGAGAGCATCTCCGCGCTGGCGCACATCAGCCCCGGCGTCTGTGTTGCCCTGCACGACCTGCTGCTCGGCCTGATGTACGCGACCGGAGTCCATCCCCGCACCGAGACGGAGGCACAGGAGTGGGTGGAGGACTCCCACCCCTTGGACGAGGTCGCCGAGAAGCTGGCCGGCAGCGAGTACGACGGCCAGCTCGACCTGTTCCACCCCGAGCGGCCGTTCGGGCAGAACGCCAATCTGGCACCACATCTGGCCCGGCACGGCTACGGGCCGGCACAGCTCGACATCGAACGGGCCGGCGACGGGGCCCAGCTGGCGGAGCACGTCCACCTGCACCATGAGTGGCGGCCGACTGCGGCCGAGGCGCTGGCCGCGATGCTGGTCATGCACGCCTATGACACCGGCGGCCGGATGATGGCCCGCAACGAGTGGTTCGGGCGGGCGTTCACCTACGGAGCGGTGGGCCGCAACGCGCTGCGCGTGCGGAACTTCGCGCTCGGGCGGAGCCTGGCGGACACGCTTCGTCTGAACATCGTCCCCGTCGCGCGCTCGCGGACCGGACAGTTCAATTTCACGTGGACGGACGGCCGTGTGGACCGGCGGGTGTTCACCGGCCCAGCCGCGGCGCGGGCACGGACGGTATCCGGTCCGGCGGACTTGCACAGCTGGCTGGGGCGGTCGGTGCTGATGCATCCGGTCCGCCGTGCAGACGGCGAGATCGTGGTGGACCGGGTGCTGGTCGGTGGTGGGGAGCTGATGGAGCCGCTGCCTCCGGACCTCCTGCAGGACTGCGTCCTCGTGAAAGGCCGCCCCCAGCAGGCCCGGGCCGACCAAGCGCTGTGGCGCAGCTCGTCCGCGCTGTATGCGGGGGTGGGGCCGGCGCCGGAGGACGCCAAGGGAGCGGACCTGTTCTCCAGGCTGGAGGCTCTGGGGCGCCGGGTGGACATCTGGTCGGTCGCCCTGCTCACGTCGCAGAGCAGCTTCGTGGGGTGGGTCAGCGACACCTTTCCCTTCGTGGGGGTGCTGCGGCAGGAGCTGTACCTCGCCGCGGCGGACGGGGCGGCTTGGTGTGAGAAGGCCGAGCGAGCCGCAGCCGGTGCCGCGGCCGTGGCGCGGGATGTCGGCTACCCCCGTGCCCGGCCCGAGGAGCGCAAGCGGATCCTGGCCCGGCTGCTGGCGGCGCCGCTGCTGTGGGCACGCTTCGAGGAGCCGTTTCAGCGGCTGCTGGAGGAGGTCGCGTCCGGGCAGGACGCGAAGGCGGCCCGGGCCCGGTTCGCCGTACAGGTCGCGCAGACCACCCGCACCTCACTCCAGGAGTCCCTTCGCTGCCTACCTCCGTCAGGCAGCGGGCCGGAAGCCCGGCTGCGGGCTCTGGCCCGCCTCGAGATGGCCCTGACCAACCCGCGCATGTTTCCGTCTGAGTTCTTGGAGGCCACCATGCCCCCCGCCGCAGGCTCCCCCACCGCGGCGTCCTCACCGGCCCGCGCGCTGGCCGGGTGGCTCGCCAGCCTGGTCGAGTCCCGCAACCACGACCTGCTCAAAGGCCTTACCGTCCCCGGCCACCACTTCGAAGCTGAAGCCCGAAGCCAGGCTCGACAGTTCGCTCCCGCCCAAAAGCACGAGGGCGGCTACCTGCTGACCGCCAAGCTGTTCGCCCGCTATCACCGGGGCATCCCCACCCTAGACCGCGTACGCATCTTCGGGTCGGGCGACCTAGGTGCGGCGTGCCGGCGGATCGGGAGCAGCCGGTCACAGGGCGCCCGCGATCCGGGCGTGCAGCGGCTGTTTCGCCTGCTCGTAGCCTCCTCGCCCCTGCACAAGGTCGAGCCGACCTACCTCTTCCAGGCCATCGACCGGCTCCGCGCGACCCGTGCGGTTCCGCCCCACTGGGCCACTCTCGCCGACGACCTGGCCGCATGGGGCACGGGGGACGTCGTGCGCGACCGGTGGGGGGCGAGCTTCTACACCCCCGGTGTCCAGGCCCGCCGCCAGACCGCCGCCGCAACCCGATAGCGACAAGCGGGCCGGCTGCGCCGCACCCGCGACCGACCGGCAAGCCGCCGCTTCGATCCCATCAGGCCACACGCCACCGACACCAGGAGAACCCCGTGACCATCGATCCGACGAAGCAGTTCCTCAGCCTGCACTCTCTGACCACCTTCAGCCACGTGCTGCTCGTGCGCGACGACGCAGGCGAACCCAAGACCTCCTTCTACGGGGACGAGCTGCGGACGATCCTCCCAGCGCAGACGCAACGGCGCGCCGACCGGATGCACATGCGTGACGCGGCCAACCTGGGCACCGGCCCTCTCGCCTCACACGCCTGGGGCGTTCGCACCAGGGAGTGGGCGCTGCGCATCGCTGAAGCACTGGAGTCTCAGCACGCATGGAGCAAGCCCGAGGCGCTCGAAACTGCCCGGACAGTACTGCGCGGTACCGGACTGAAGTTCGGTTCCACTCCGAGCACCGCCTACCTGACCAAGGTCATGGTGTTCGCGCCCGAGACGACCGGCATCACCCTGGCGAAGATCATCCACAAGTACCGCAAGGAACTCACGGAGTGGATGGCGGCGGTCGCACGTATCGAGTCTGCGGAGAAGGAAGCGGGCAAGAGCAAGGGCCGCAAGGGGCGCGCGGCGGAAGAGGTTCGCGAGATCGAAACCCCTGCGGAGGAGCCGGATTCCCAGGCAGAACCGGGCAAGGTGCCACCGCTGCCCGGTAAGATCAAAAGGGAGTTGGTCACCGGGCTGGCTCCTGCCGACGCCATCGACATCGCCCTCTACGGGCGCTTCATGGCCGAGGTCGCCGACGCAGGCAACGTCGATGGCGCCATCCAGACCATCACGTCCTTCTCCGTGGACCGCGCGGCCATCGTGCGGGACTTCTTCAGCGCCGCGGACGACTTCAAGATCATCCGCCAGCGTCAAGGACGTGACTTCACCAACGCGCTCGCAGCCATGAAGTCCGCCGACCCCTTCGACGCGGAACCAGCCAGCGTCGCTCCCGTCGCTGACGACCGCGGCGCTGGCATGACCGGCTACCAGAGCTTCTTCAACGGCACCTTCTACGCCCACAGCGTCCTGGACCGGATCCAGCTGCGGCGCAACCTCGCCAACGGCGGCATGGCGGCAGAGGAGGTCGAACGGGCCGCCCGCGACGCTGAACGCGCCCTCCTCGACGCCTTCGTCAACGCCGTACCCAGCGCGAAGAAGAACACCACCGCAGCGCCCGGCACCTTGCCCAAGCTCGTCCTGGCACACGAAGCACCCCGCCCGTACAACTACGCCGCCGTGTACGAGGAGGCCATCCGCCCCGAGAACGGCACTCCGAGCATCCAGGCCGTCCAGCGGCTGCTCCAGCACCACGCCATGATCACCAAGAAGCGCGGCCTGGCCCCTGGCACCATCCTCACCTACGACATCGCCGTCAGCGAGCTCCTCGACGAGCACCGCCTGGCCGGCCGCCTCGGCCCGACCGAAGTGCACCACCCGGGCGAACTCAGCCCGCTGACCGCTGGACAGCCCGCATGAGCCCAGCACCCCACACCCTGCTCATCCGCCTGGAAGCCTTCCGCCAGTCCTGGGGCAACCGCTCCCCCTACAACGACCGCGACACCCTCACCCGCCCCACCAAAAGCGGCGTCATCGGCCTCCTGGCCGCTGCCGACGGCCACGACCGCGACGAGCACCGCGAACATGGGGCCGACTTCCTGCCCCTGGCCGACCTCGCCTCACTGCGCTTCGGGGTGCGTGCCGACCGTCCCGGACACCTCACCTGCGACTTCCAGACCAGCGGCGGAGGCCCCTACCCCCTTCGGCCCCGCGACGTGATCACCGACCCCGCCCGCGCGGACCGCGCCGCCACCCAACTCGCCACCGCCCAAGGCCCCGCCTTCGGACGCATCACCACCCCTCACCTGGCCGACTGGTACAGCGCGCCGAAAAACATCGCTCCCCACCGCGACACCCACACCCTCCACGCCACCAACAACCGCCGGCACCCGCAGATCTCCCGCCGCTGGTACCTGGCCGACGCAGCCTTCCTCGCCGCCGTCGAGTCCACCGACAAGGCACTCCTGCGCCGTCTCGCCCACCGCTTGGACAACCCCCGCCGTCTGCTGTGGCTCGGCCGCAAGCACTGCGCCCCCACCCAACCCCCGTTCCACGGCCTGCGCCCCGGCACCCTCGAACAGACCCTCGCATCCACCCCTCTCCTCCCCCGCTCCAGCCCCGGTCCCACGCCGGCCTGGGTCGAGGTAGCCCCCCATACACCCGGTGCCACGGCCACCAACGACCAGCCCGTCAGCTACGCCACCCACAACCGTGCCCGCGCGGTGCGGTGGGAGCAGCGGCTGTCCCTCACCCCTCCGGAGCTGCCGTGACCCCGACCGCCCGCGTCGTCGTCCATCACACCTTCGTCGAGCTCGATCTGAACCACCCCCGCACCGCCGGAGTCCTGGCCGATGCCCAGGAGCTGCACCGCCTCGTGATGAGCATGTTCCGCCACTGGGTACCCGACGGCGAGGAGCATCCGCGCGCCCGCATGGGCATCCTCCACTCCAGCGCCGTCGACCTCGAGCGGCGCACCATGGTCGTCATCGTCCAGTCCCTCGTGCCCGCCGAGACAAGCGCGCTGCCACCCGAGATGGTCATCGGCGTGCCTCAGAGCCGCATCGTCGACCTGGCGCTCGCCGCCGGACAGGACTACCTGTTCCGCACCACCATCACCCCCTCCGTCTACCGGTTCCACCGCGGCCGCTACACCCGCGAGGGACCCACCGATGCATCCCCAGCCGCAGCCCTGGCCTGGCTCACCCACCGACTCCAGCCCGACCCTCACGTCGCCTACGACCGTCACCCACTCATCGGGGCCGCAGCCCGCCCCGAGGACCTCCAGGCGCGCACCCTGCCCACGCTCACCGCGCGCAAGCCCGGCCGGCCCATCACCATCGCCCGATCCCAAATCCAGGGCCGGCTCACCATCACCGACCCCGCCGGCTTCGCCCGAGTCCTCACCGAAGGCCTCGGCCGCAACCGCGCCTACGGCTGCGGGCTCCTCCTCACCCAGCCCGCCCCCGCCCGGCCACACCCAGCTCCGCGCACACCCCGTACGGACCAGCGCCCATGCACTCCTACACCCACCCCACCCCGCCCCCGGAAGACCACCCACAACACCTCCCACACCTCTTCACCCGCAACATCGACACCGTCCCCGTCCACTGCGTCCGCCCAGCCGACACCGACCTCCCCACCTGGGCCGTCTACCAGCACCAGCACTACCTCGGAACCCTCCACCACCACCCCAGCATCGGCTGGTACGTCCAACACGCCCGCGAACACCACCACCACCTCAACGACGCCATCCGCGCCCTGCGCCGCCCGCCCACCTGGCCACACACCCGCGCCCGAGCCGCCGACTGGGCCCACCGCCTCCTCAACGCCGACAACATGTGCGTCATCAACATCCAAACCACTGGCCTGCGCCATCCCCGCGCCCTTCAAATCGCCGTCACCAACCTGGACGGCGTCCTCTTCAACGAACTGCTCAACCCCAACCACCCCATCGACCCCGAAGCCACCCGACTCCACCACCACACCCACCACACCACCCGCAACGCCCCCACTTTCAGCGACGTGCTCCCCTACCTCACCGACACACTGCGCAGCCGTCACTGCATCGCCTACAACCTCTCCTTCGTCCAACACGTCCTGCGTGGAGAACTCGCCCGGCACCGCACGCCCCCCCGGCCAGCCCGGCCATCGCTACAAGCCACGAGCTGGCACGACGCCATGACACCAATCGCCCATTGGGCCGGCCTATGGTCCGCCAAACACCAGACATACCGCCGCCAGAAGCTCCACGGCTCCCACGAAGCCTCAGTAAAATGTCGAGCCCTGCTCCAACGCCTCACCGACCTTGGGCGAGGGTAAATGCATGGCAAAGCCCCGATAAGACCGCAGCTCGCAGAAGGTCCAGCCCGTGCGCGCGGGAATCAGCGGGCGCTGCGCGAGCTCCGGGCGCGGCCGGGTGAGTCCAGCCCGTGCGCGCGGGAATCAGCGGGCTGGCTCCACGGGCCGATGGACGCCGCCGCCGTCCAGCCCGTGCGCGCGGGAATCAGCGGCCGTCACGAGCGGTGGGGTTCCGAAGCCCTCCGTCCAGCCCGTGCGCGCGGGAATCAGCGGGCCTGCGGCTGTACGACGTCGACGGCGAGGAGGTCCAGCCCGTGCGCGCGGGAATCAGCGGGAACCGACGCGCCCGCCGAGGGCGACGCCCACGTCCAGCCCGTGCGTGCGGGAATCAGCGGCGGCCAGGGTCAACGTCAGTGAGTTAGACAGTGTCCAGCCCGTACGTGCCCCGTGCGTGCGGGAATCAGCGGTGGGCCAGCTTCTCCAGCTTGTAATACCAGCCGTCCAGCCCGTGCGCGTGGGGATCAGCGGTTCGCGCTGGAGGAGCACCTCAGCGACGAGGCGTCCAGCCCGTGCGCGCGGGAATCAGCGGCCGTCAGGGACGACCAAGCCCAGCTCCCCGACGTCCGCCCCGTACGCGCGGGAATCACCCGGAGGCCACGTACATCGACGAGGAGGGCGCCGTGTCCAGCCCGTACGCGCGGGAATCAGCGGGGCCTGGAGTCGGAACGCGTCCGCATCGCCGGGTCCAGCCGTACGAGCGGGAATCAGCCGGCACCTCCACCCGCGACAATCACGGTCACCGCGTCCTGCCCGTACGCGGGAATCAGCCGTCATGGCATACCGAGCCCGGCGGGAAAGGGGGGTCCAGCCCGTACGCGCGGGAATCAGCGGCGCAAGGGCATGCGGATCGCCGCCCGCCTGGTGTGGCCCGTGCGCCGGGAATCAGCGGGCCGCGTACGACAAGCGCCCGATCGACGAGGCGTCCGGCCCGTGCGCGCGGGAATCAGCGGCCGTGTGAATATGCCAGAAGCTGACGGAGCGTGTCCGACCCGTACGCGCGGGAATCAGCGGAATGCGGGGTTGGTGCAGTAGGGGGTGTACTGGTCCAGCCCGTGCACGCGGGAATCAGCGGGAACGCTCGTGGAACCCGTGAGACCGTCCTACGTCCAGCCCGTGCGCGCGGGAATCAGCGGCGCAAGGGCATGCGGATCGCCGCCCGCCTGGCGTCCAGCCCGTGCGCGCGGGAATCAGCGGGCCGCGTACGACAAGCGCCGGATCGACGAGGCGTCCGGCCCGTGCGCGCGGGAATCAGCGGGCGCCGCAGGTGGGCGGCCTCGTCCAGCATCAGCACGATGCGGTCCAGCCCGTGCGCGCGGGAGTCGCGGTCGTCGCGGGCCTGCTGGTACCACAGCGGCGGGTCAGCCCGTATGAACGGGAATTAGCGGGACTCGAATGCTGGCCGGGACAAGAACCACGAGTCCAGCCCGTGCGAGCGGGAATCGGCGGGCGCCCCGGATTCCGGCGGAGGGGAAGCTGTCGGCCGGCCCATACGCGCGGGAATCAGCGGATCCGAATGCCCTGTCAGGGCAGAGGCGTGAGGTCCATCCCGTACGCTCGGGAATAAGCCGCACCCGCCGACGCCCCCTAACTTCGCGGCGTAGTCGAGCCCGTGCACGCGGGAATAGGCGGACCTTGTGGGACGAGGTTCGCGCACCACGTCTTCCAGCCCGCACAGCGGGAATCAGCGGCGGCAGGGGTATGCGCGGAGGGTGGGGCCGCCGTCCAGCCTGCACGCGTGGGAATCAACGGGAGGCCAAGACCCACCGGCGGGAGCCGGTAACGTCCGGCCCGTACGTGCGGGAATTAGCGGGCCCCCGCTTCCGATAAGGGCGGGGCCAATCGGTCCCACCCGTAGACGCGGGAATCAGCGGGCGGCGCTGTCGCTGGACGTGGTGATGCACACGTCCGACCCGTAGACGCGGGAATCAGCGGTACTTCGCCCAGCCGACCCACTCGGGCATGATGTCCAACCCGTACGCACGGGAATCAGCGGGCGCTCCAGGGGGCGGACGAGCACGTGGACAAGTCCAGCCCCTACGAGCGGGAATCAGCGGACGCCGATGATGGTCACGTTCACGTGCCGACCCTCCAGCCCGTACGCGCGGGCATCATCCGCGGCGCCAGACGTCGTTGACGCCGCAGCCGAGGTCCAGCCCCTACGTGCGGGAATCAGCGGGAGCACGTCGAGCTCGCCTCCGCAGCGACGTGTGCACCCGTACGCGCGGGAATCAGCGGTGGATAGGCGGCGGACTGGCGGCGATCCTGCTGTCAGCCCGTACGCACGGGAATCAGCGCGCGAAGACCGCAATCACGCTCCCGCAGGAGGTGTCCAGCCCGTACAGCGGGAATCAGCGCGACCCGGAGGACGTGATCGTGGCCCAGGGCCGACCGAGCCCGTACGCGCAGGAATCAGCGAGCCAGGGCCAAGCTCTTCGAGGACGCCCGCAAGTCCGGCCCGTAGGCGTGGGAATCAGCGGTAGCCCCAGCCACGGGCCACCCCGCCCCAGTCGTTGAGCCCGTACGCGCGGGAATCAGCGGTGCGCGATGTACTCGATCCTCACCACCGGACAGTCCAGCCCCGCACGCGTGGGAATCAGCGGATGTGTCGACCGCTCTCGTCGGTGATGCGGCGGTACAGCCCGTGTGCGCGGGAGCCAGCGGCGCGGCTGGGCTTTACGGCGTAAAGAAGACCCGATCCGACGCCTCCGCCCGCACGCGCGGGACCGGTGTCCGGACGGCGACCGCGAGCACCGGCGGCTGGCAGTAGCTGGCCGCTGTTAGCGGGCTCGGGTAACCGGGCGGGGCAGCAGGTTCCTGAGTAGTTCTGCGGTCTCGGCTTCCATGTCGACGCCGCCCAGCAGCTGTTCGTTGATGCGGGCGAGTCGGGCGGCGGCTTCGCGGAGGGCGTCGATGTCGCCGGCGGCATGGTGGGCGAGGAATACCTGGCGGTGCAGCAGCTCGCTTTCCTCGGCGGCGAGTAGGCCGCGCTTGGCCGCCCACAGGGCGCCGGGGATGTCATTGGCTTCCCTGCGGCGTGTGGACAGCTCGTACGCGACGTCCACGATCGCGGAGACCATCTCCTGGATGATCGGCTCGGCCCAGGCGTAGCGCTGGGGGTCGATGCCGGTGAAGGGGCGGCCGCGGACGAGGGCGAGCGCGCGGCGCAGGGCGAGGTCGCCGTCTTCGTCGTGGCGGGCCAGGCCGGTGCGGGCAAGGCGCTGGAAGCGGGTCCAGTCGCACGTGACGCCGGGGCCGAGGCGGTAGCGGCTGTCGCCGGTGTCGTGGACGCGCGGCAGGTGGGCGTTGCCGTCGGCGTCCTTGCCGAGCCAGGAGCGGGTCCGGCTGATCACGGAGTTGCGCATCTGCTTCTTGACGAGGCCTCCGGGCCACAGGGCGTCGTCGATGGCGTGGCGGTCGACGCCTGGGTTGAGTGCGAGGAAGGCGACCAGCTCGGTGCCGACGGTGAGGCGGTTGGAGTCGATGCGGCCGCCGGCGCCCTCGATGGTGATCGGACCGAGCAGCAGGACGGCCGGGCCTTTAGGTGCTTCGGCTACCGGCGCGGGCGGCTCGGTGGCGCTCGTGTTCGCTGTTGCAGGCGAGGAGCCGGCGGCTGCTGAGTTGTCGGTGTCGGCGGCGGGTGTAGGGGCCGGGATGGTGACGTGGATGGCAGGCGCGGCGGGCGTGGCGCAGGGCGTGGTCAGGGCCAGCGCAACGTCTGTCGGTTCGGCGGGCGGCTCGGAGTCGCCACCCTTCGTGGCGGTGGGTGCCGTCTTGGCAGCTGCTGTGTCGTCTTCGTCGCCTGCGGCCAGAACGTCGGCCAGCGTGGGGCCGGCGGGTGCAGCCTGTGGCGCGTTCTCGGCCTCCGAGTTGGCGGGGGCCGTCGACGGAGCGGGGTCGACTCCATCCTGAGCGTCTTCGATGTCCTGACTGCCAGCTGTCGGGCCGTCGACCTCGGCGACCGCGTCCATCTCGAGCTCCGCGTACTCCGCGGGCAGGCCGTCCTCGTCCACGGTGTCTGCGGCTGCTGCCGTGGCCGGTTCCTCGGGTGCTTCTCCGTCCGCGACGGCATCGTCGTCGGCGTCGTCGGCGTCGTCGGCGTGTACAGGCTCGCCCTGGTCGTCCGCGTCAGCGTGGATCCAGTCGGGGGCCGGGACGTCGGTGCCGCTGGCGGCGAGGGTGAGCAGCTCGATGGCGTCGGTGAAGTGCTCGTCGCTGAGGCCTTGCAGCTTGACCGGAAGCTTGGAGCCGGGCAGGGCAATCGTGTGGTCGGGGCCCTGGCATTCGAGCGTCCACGCGGCCGCGGGCAGCTCCTCCGGGGCGCCGGAGGTGATGACGGCGCCTGCCGCGCGGGGCTCTGCGGTGAGGGCGTCGAAGAGGGCGGTGCGGGCAGCGCCGTCGGGCAGGGTTGTGGCAAGCAGGATGTGCGGGGTCCAGGCGCCGGCGGCGTCGTCCATGAGGCGGGCGGCGCACAGAGTGCCCGCGCCGACGGCGGCCAGGGCGCGGCGCTGGTCGGCTGTGTGGCTGACCAGGTCTGCCGCAGCGTCGGCGAGGTCGTCGATGCGGGCGACGCGCTCGGGGGCAGCAGCGTCCAGGCCCGGCGCGGTGTCCGCCAGGGTGGTGACTTCGAGGTGGCCGGGCAGCGGGGTACTGGCCAGCTCGACCGCGATGGCCTGGAGAACCTGGCGGGCGTAGGTGTCGTCGCCGGCCAGGTTCAGGATGCCGACGTGCTCGAGGTCGACGAGGACCAGGTGGCCGGCGGCGTCCCAGCCGATCGAGACCAGCGCCGGGTACGGGGCATCCGCGTTCTTCAGCTGCTCTTCGTCGGCCAGGTCCGGGCTGGATGCGGAGCAGACCCACAGGTCCTTGCGGCCAGCGGCCTGTGTGAAGGGCTTCATGGGTGCGGTGTCTTCGGCCAGGTGCAGATCGACCTTGGCTTCGTGCAGCACGACCGCCTCGAGCACAGGCAGTTCGCGGTCTGCGGCGGCGAGGTTGAGGGCGAGGGAGCGCAGCGCGGTGCTCAGCAGCTCGAAGCCGGTGGGGTGCTGCGCTGCGCGCAGGCCCTGCTCCGTCGCGGCCGCCCGGCCCTGCGGCATGGGGATGCGCCGGCCGGGGCGCCGACGGCGCTGCTGGAGGATCCGGCGGGTGGCCAGGGTGCCGACCAGCGCGGCCGCGAGGGCGCCGGCGCCGGCCCATACGGTTGCCGGTGCGAGGGCGGTGTCGCTGCTGGGCTGAGCGGCGGGTGCCGAAGAGCGGCTGGAGTCTTCGCTGGGTGTGGGAGCTGCGCTGCTGTTGGGGGTCGGCTGGGCCGTACGGGAGGGAGCAGGGGTCGCGGCCGGCGGAGTCGGCTTGCCGGCCTCCGTGTCCTTGTCGGGCGTCTTCTCAGGCGCCGGCGTCTTCTCGCCCTGCTGTTCCTCGGCCCTTTCCGGCGTCGTGGGGTCTGCCGTGTCCGGATCTGCGGGCCGCTCGTCAGCGTCGGCCTGGGGCAGGTCCAGCACCTGACCAGGGATGATCAGGTTGGGGTTGTCGAACGTACCGCCCCCGGGGAGGGGCTCGCCCTTGTTCGCCTCGTAGATGGCCAGCCAGTCCTCCGGGTCGCCGTGCTCGTCGGCGATCGTCCAGAGGCTGTCGCCCGCGCGGACCGTGACGCTGTCCGCCCGCTTCACCGCATCCTCGGCTGTGACGGGGCCGCTTTCGGCGTTGGCCTGGGCCTGGCCCGGCCTGTGCTGCTGCCCGGCGGCCTGCTGCTCTGAGGCCTTGGTCTGCGGGCTCTTGCTCGCCGCCGGGGTAGGGCTGGTTGCCGGGGCGACGGGCCGGGCATCGGCTGGCAGCTTGATGACGGCGCCCTTGGGCAGGTACTGGTCGCCTCCCGCGAGCTGCGGGATCTCCGGGTTCAGCGCGGCGATGTCCTTCCAGCGCTTGCCGTCCCCGAGGTACTTCTCCGCCAGGTCCCACGGCAGCTCGGTGGCGGAGACGACGGTGTGCTTGGGCCAGTCAGCTTCGTCAGCCGTGGCGGACGCCTGGGCGCTCGGTGTGCCGCTTTGCCCCACGGTGTGCACCGTGGTCGCGGCGATGGCCGGTCCCGTCGTAGCAGCGGACGCGGCGGTGGGGGCGAGCAGCACGATGCCGCCGATAAGGAAGCTGGCAAGGGACTGCAAGCTGCGCAGCCCCTTGATCCTGGGTGCGGAGCGCCGGCGCAGCAGAGCGATGATCTCGACCAGGACGGAGAAAGCGAAGGCTGCCCAGCCGACCCAGCCAATGCAGGTGAGCACGACCAGGAACAGGCTGCCGTCGTCCTGCTCCATGAGGTTGATGCTGCCGGCCAGTTCGGTCGGCTGGTGACCCACGGCGAGGAGCAGCAAGGGCACGCCGGCGACCAGGGCGGCCAGGATGGCGAGGCCGAGCAGGGCCCGGAGCAGGGCACCGACGGCGCGCAGCGGGGCGGGGGTGCGTTGGGCCATGTCGGCTCAGCCTCCAGCGGCTTGGGTCTGCAGGTGTGCTTTCGCGGTGCCGGTCACGCTGATCGTGCCCTTGCCGACGAACTGCGCGAAGTACGTGTCGTAGGTGTCGGTCACGGTGACGGTCAGGCTCTGCCCGCCGTCGGTGA
Organism: Streptomyces sp. NPDC003036; assembly: GCF_040611175.1. NCBI lineage: Bacteria > Bacillati > Actinomycetota > Actinomycetes > Kitasatosporales > Streptomycetaceae > Streptomyces > Streptomyces sp. NPDC003036. The sequence goes on from NZ_JBEXNO010000009.1 coordinate 90,053, forward strand.
TCTCGGCGTTGCCCTGGACGCCTGCGGCGGCGAGGTAGTCCTGGGCAGCGCCCATGGCGGCGTCCGGGTCGATCGTGATGGCGGTGCCTTCGATCGCTTGAGCCGGATCGAGCTGCTGGCCGGCGCTGCGTGCCGCTTCCTGGGCGATGGAGGTGGCCCGGTTAGCCGCGTTGAGGGCGCCGCCGCCGTCGACGAGCAGGCCCATCACCATCAGGATCGCCAGCGCCGAGAGCGCGAAGAACAAGGACATGGAGCCGCGGTCGCGGCGACGCCCGGTCTGTGCCGCGCGACGCCGCGCCACGAGCCGGTGAACGTACGACTTCACTCGCGCCCCCGGTAGGTGTCGATCGGGCTGGTCCATGACGCGGTGAGCGTCTTGGAGCCGGGCAGGCCCGGCAGCCCGATGTCGGACAAGTTCGCCGTACAGGAGATCGTCGCGGTCACGTTCGCCTCCACGCCGATGTCGAGCGCATAGCCGGAGGTGTCGACCACCACGCTGGAGGTCTCGCACGTGATGCCCTCGCCTTTAAGGCTGCGGTTGGCCGCCGCCTGGGCCTCGGACTGCGCGCTGCCCGCGTCCCGTTCGAGGGACGCGGCCCGGGCGGCGGCCCGGGCTGCGGAGTCCACGGCGCCGTCGGCGTCCGTCACCCGCCCGAAAGCGATCATCAGCAGGAGCAGACCGATCACCACCGGTGCGAGGATCGCCGTCTCCAGCGCATAAGAGCCCCGGTCGCGGCGTAGCCTTCGCGCCAGCCGCTGCCGGTAGGTCCGGGCCCTCATGGGTTGGTCCAGCGCTCGATCGGTGCGTCGGCGTGCTGGACGACGTCCAGTGTCAGGCCGGGGACCAGGGTGGCGACATGACCGCGCACGGTGATGCGGATCTCCTGGTCGGTGCTGCCTTCCGAGGACACGCTCGCTCCCTGGACGCTTCCGCCGAAGCGGTTCAGGAAGGTCTGCGCCTGGGCGACGCCGTCGCCTTCGCTGGCACCGAACTGCCGCCCGGCCTCGACGCCCTGGCGGGCGGCGGACTGGGCGACTTTGCGGGCGTGGTAGTACAGGCCGGTCTGGATAGCGGTGAAGATCAGCGCGAGCACGACGACGGCTAGGACTGCGAACTCCACGCTGCCGAAGCCGCGGTCGCCTCGCAGCTGGCGATGGTGGATGAAGCCTCGCAGGCCCCTCAGCATCCGTGGTCTCACGCCTTGTCTCCCTCCCCTCCGTCTGGTGGTGTTCCGGTACGGCTCAGCCGCCGTTGATGATGCCGATCTTCTCCATGAGCTTGGTGCGGATGGCCAGCACCAGCAGGCCGGCGCCAACCAGCAGCGCGCCGGCAATGAGGGCCATCTCGGTGGAGGTCTGCCCGGTGTCCCGCCCGGCCTTGAGCGCCTCAAAGCGGCTGCGGATCCACACGGTCAGCATCTGGATGTCCATGGGTCATTTCCCCCTTCTGATTCAGCTTCCGAGGATGGTGATCGTGATGGGGATCATCACGAAGACGAGCATGAGGATGACGCCGGCCGTGACGGGCAGGATCATCGCAGCGCTCGCGGCGTTGGCCTGGGCCTTGGCATCGGACAGCAGGGCGATGCGCAGTTGCCGGGCCTGGGCCTGGAGGGTGGTGTAGACGGCCGCGCCGTCGCCGGCGAGGGCGAGAGTGTCGGCCGGGCGGGTCAGCTCGGGGATGTCGAGCTCGTCGCCGAGCTGCTTGAGGGCGTCCCAGACGGTGACGCCCGCGAGGTCGGCCTGGTGGAAGACCTGCCGCATGCGGACGAAGATGAACGTGTTGCCGACTTCTGCGGTCTGGGTCAGGGCCTGGGTCGCGCCGGAGTTGGCGATGCGGGCAAGCGCAACGCGCTCCAGGTAGGAGGCGGCGGCATGCCGGACGATCAGGCGCGCGGCGGCTGCCTCGCGGGCGACTTCCTTGCCGGGCCAGAACCAGAACAGGCCTGCCATGCCGAGGGAGACGAGCGCGGGGAGCGCGAAGGGCAGCGGGCTGCCGGCCAGGGCGAGCAGGGCCTGCAGCAGCTGCGGCAGCAGCAGCCCGTACAGCGCGAAGAGGACCTTTTTGCCGAGGTGTTCGGCCGGGCTGATGCTCAGCAGGTTCAGGTCCTTGGTGGGCAGCGTGATGCGGCCGCCGAGCTCAGCGAGCAGTCGTGTGCCCACGCGCTCCGGCAGGGTGCCGGTGCTCTTGGGTGCTGCCGAGGGCAGGAGGGGGCCGCTGGTCTTGGAGACGTCCAAGCGGTCCAGCGCGGAGGCGAGGTCGCGCCGGGCGGGCATGAGCGCGCGGACGGCCAGGCCGATCAGGGCGCCGGCGGCGGCCGCGGGCAGTACGGCCTCCATGGGGATCACCGGGCGCCTCCCGTCACTGAGAACTGGGTACCGGCGGGCAGGGGGTCGATCAGGCGCGGGTCGGGCTCGGTCCGGGCGATCTTCCGCAGCCAGCGCAGGGTGTAGGCGAACAGGCCGCCGAGCACAGCGAGGACGATCTGCCCGATCGGGGACTGGTACCAGCCGGACCAGGCGTCGTTGAGCATGCAGCCGACCACGACTACGCAGATGACCATGGAGACCATGCGGCTGGACTTGCGGACCTTGGCGCGGTCGGCCTCGATGTCTCGGGCGTCGGCCGCCTGCTGATGGATGGTGACGGCCAGGGCCTCGAGCGCGTCCGCGAGGCCAGGGCCCTTGTAGAGGGCGTGGGACTGGAAGAGCAGCACGACGTGGTCGGAGACGCCGTCGGCGAGCTCGTCGGCGAACAGCGCGAAGGCGTCCTCGGCTTCCATACCGGCGCGGAGCCGTTCCGCCAGGGCCCGTACGTTCGGCGCGATCGGCGCCGGCGCGGCCTTGGCGGAGGCGCGGATGGTCTGGGGCAGGGAGATACCCGCCTGATGGACTCCGGCGAGGTGGTTGAGCCACTGGCCGAGGGCTTCGAGGCGTTCGATGCGGGCCTGGGCGGCGGTGCCGGGGTTCAGCACGTAGGGCAGACCGAGGACCGCGGCGCCCGCCAGGAGGCCGTGGACGGGCCAGCCGGTCCACGCCCACACCAGCAACACGGTGACGCCGGCAATGGTGACCAGGTGGCGCCAGCGGCGCTGCCACGCCTCCGGGAGCTCCGTCTTCGCGCGCTGGATACGGCCGGTGAGCCGAGACTTCGGCTTTGCCGGGTCGGGAACGCGGCCGCGGATCTCCCGTACGGCGGCGACGAGGGCAACGACAGCAAGGACGGCGCAGCAGGCCGCGACGAGGGCGAGCTGGGAGGTGTTCACCGCACGGCCCTCACCGTCTGCAGGGGGCCCATCCAGGCACCGAAGGGGTTGTCGGAGAGCCACTCGCGGCGCAGCAGGCCGGTGAGCTCCAGATCGTCGATGAAGGTGGGCATGTTCTTGTAGACGGCCCGGATCTCTCCGCCTTGCGGGCCGAACAGCTCGGTCGTGACCGGGCGGCCGCCTTCGCCGACGACGTCGTGGACCTCGTAGATGTGGGAGACGAACCGATGCTTTTGGCCACCGATGGCGGTCTCGTCCAGATAGGTGAGGTAGACGACGACGTCGATCGCGGAGGCGATCAGATGGTGGGCGGCCTCGGTCTGCATGCCGGCCTCGGTGCACAGCTGGACCAGGCGGCTGATGATGGCGTGCGGCCGGCGCACGTGCAGCGTGCACATCGAGCCGGAACCGCCCGCGGACATGGCCTGCAGCATCGGCACGATCTCGGTGGAGCGCACCTCGCCGACGATCACGCGCGTGGCGTTGTAGCGCAGGGCGGTGGCGAACATGTCGGAGATCGTGACCTCGCCGGCGCGGTCGCCGGCGCGGACCTCGCCGTTGGACTGCCGTGCCTCGAAGGCGTACGTGACCGGGCCGGGCTTGGGGCCGGGCTCGTCCAGGTAGAGCTCGCGGTCCGACTCCAGGGTGACCAGCCGCTCCGAGGGAGGGATCTCCCGACCGAGCGCGCGCAGCAGCGAAGTCTTGCCGGCGCCCATGTCGCCGACGACGAGGATGTTCATCTTGGCGTGGACGCAGGCGGTCAGGAACCGCTCCAGCATCGGGTTGATCGAGCCCCATTGGACGAGCTCGGCGATGCCGTGCTGCCGGATGCGGTGCCGACGGATCACGACGGACGGGCGGGTGGTGAGCAGGCTGGCGGTGACGCGGGAGCCGTCGGGCATGCGGAAGCCCACCATGGGGGTGGCTTGCGTCAGGGCGCGCTCGCCGTGCCCGGAGAGCCGCGCCATGCGGTTGACCCAGGTGATCAGCTCTTCGTGGCTGTCGGCGACCTTCTCGATCGTCTGCCGGGGCCGGTCGTGGTACTCCACGTGTGCGCGCAGCCCGTCGACCATCACGTCCTCGACGCCGTCCTGATCGAGCAGCGACTGCAGCCGACCGCCCCGGTACATGGAGTCGAAGACCGCGGTACCGATCGCCGCTTCCTGCTCCGGCGTGAGCGGGGTGTTGCCCTGGGCGTACTTGGTGGCCCACTCCGCAACCGCGTTACGCACCAGGCGCTTGGCCAGGGCCCGGCGATCGACTTCTTCCAGGAGCTTGTCGGGGTCCTCGGCGCTGAGCTGCTTGGACACCAGCGCCTGCAGGTCTTCGATGACGTCCCAGGGCACCGGGATCTCTCCCGGCAGGCCAGCCAGCCGCGGGATGTCCGCGGCACGGCTCGCGCCGGCCGGGACGGCGGCGGGAGCGGCCGTCGTGGCGGGGGCAGCCGATGCTGGTGCCGCAGCGGGGCGGCGCTGGCCGATGCGCCCGGCGAGCAGGTCGGCAATGTCGTCGCGTCCCATCGGCGCCGGCTGGCCGTTGACGCCAGGGCGCTGCTGGGTGTCAGCCACGTGCTCCTCCCCTCTCGCTCAGACGCTGCAGTACACCGGCCAGCTGCGGGTTGGCGGGCCGGGGCGGGTACTGCTGCTGGATGTGCCGCCGGGCCGCGGCCGCTTCGAACTGCTCGGTGGCGGTGCGGGCGTGGCGCAGCAGGGGGCTGCGGCCGTAGCCGCGCGGCGGGCGCCCGCCGGACGTGAAGTAGGTCGCGGTGCTTGGGTCGAAGGGCAGGGCGGCCAGGACGGGGATCTTGAGGGCCTCGGCGACCTGGTGGGCGCGGTAGGGGCCGTCCTCGATGAGCAGCAGGCCAAGCGCGTCGGGCCCGCTGCCCCGTTCGGCCAGCTCGGTGCGCAGTGGGTCGACGACGTGCCGGGCCAGGGTCAGGGACTGCTCGGTGCCGCGTACGACGAGCAGGACGAGGTCGGCCTGGTGGAGCAGCGGGGCCGGGGTCAGCGTGGCGTGCAGGCGGCCAGACTCGAGCGCGAGCCGGCCGGCGTCGATGACGACGTCGTAACCGGCTTCGTCGGCCAGGACGTGCATGACCTCCGACAGCGCCGGCCAGGTCCGGCCCAGCGCAGCGGCCTGGGCAGGGTCGGTGAGGCCGGGCAGCAGTTTGCGGTGCCCGGCCTCGTCCATCGACCACAGGTGGGCGGCGAAGGCCTGGGCGAGCGCGTCGGGTCCGGTGCGCTCGGCGGCCGCCAGGTGGTACAGGCCGAAGCCGGCGCCGACCTCGCCCTGCAGGAAGCCAGCCCTTATCGTGCCGCCGGCCGGGTCGCACTCGGCCAGCAGCGACGGACGCTTGGAGGCGAGGGTGAGAGCGAGGGCGGCGGTGGTGACGCCGCAGGACTTCGCGGAAACCAGTGCGGTGACAGGCATCGGTCAGCTCCGCGGTTCACGCACGAGAGCGATGCGGCCCTGGGCCGCGCGCGTGGCCAGCAGCGGACCGTCCGTCGGGCTCACGGCGAGGTTGACGACGACGTTGCCGGAGGCGTCCGGCCGCGAGACGGTGACGACCACGGCGCTGATGGTCGACGGCGGTGCCTCGGCCTGCTTGGCGCTTTGCTGCTCTCCCTGGGCAGGCGTGGTGACCGCGAGGACCTTGTCGCCCGGGGCGAGGGTGCCAGCTGGTGCCTGGCCGCGCTTGACCTGCACGCCGACCTGCTGCTTGTCGTCCCCAAGACCCGTTCCTCCGGCGAGTTGAGAGGTGGTGAGCAGGCCGCCCTTGCGCAGGTCGACGGCCGGTCGCTTGCCCACCAGCGACGCCTTTTGGGCAGCGGGCACCGGTGTCAGGGCGGCGTCGGCGGATACCTCGGCGACGGTCAGGTCGGCCGCCGTCAGGGCCTGTCCGGCGGGGACATCGCGGGCGATCGCGATGACCTTGGTGCGGTCGCTGGCGGACGTGACGGCCGCGGCCGCGCCGAGGCCGGCAAGGACGGCTAGGACAATGCACAGCGCGGCCACCGACCATCGGCGCTCCCGCTTGACCGGGGCCGTGGTGGTGATGGGGACCTCGGGGCGTACCGGAGCGGCCGGGCGCGGCACCGGCGGCGCAGCGGGGGTTTCCATTGCGGTGATGTGCCTCTCGAAGTGCTGAGCGATTAGTTGAGGACCTGGACCTCGGCGACGGTGATGTCCACGGCGCTGTCGCGGATCTCGGTCAGCTGGCCGGACTGCCCCGTCGTCGCTTCCCAGTCGATCGTCCAGGTGGACGTCGCGGTCACGTGGAACTTTCCCGTCGAGGTGGTCGACGAGGGGACGTTGTAGCGGTGGCCACAGTCCGGCGAGGGCTTCTTGCCGTACTCGGCTTTGTAGGGCGTGCCGGCGGTCGTGCAGGTGACGGTGTTGCCGTCGCCCATGTTCCACACGATCTTGCTGACCTTCGCGGTCGCGGTCACTGTGACGCCCCCGGCCGATGCGCTGGCCGAGTTCGGGCCGTACGTCTCCGGCCCCGTCTTGGTCCACATGTAGACGGGCATCCCGACCACGCCCTTGCCGCCCGGCTTCGGCGTGATACCGATCTCCGGCCCAAGTAGCAGCATCTCGTCCACAGCCTGCTGCGCCAGGACCGCAGGGTCGACCGCCGGAGCTGCTGGTGGGCCGCCGGGCCCTCCGTAGAGCGTCTCGGTGACCATCGTGGACGCTCCGCTGGCCATGAAGTACCTGCACGTACGCACGTACACGGCGCCGCCGTCGGCAGGGTCATGGCCCTCCCACAGCTCGCTGCTCGCCGGCGGCGGGGGTTCCAGCTTTTCCGCGGGTGTGCACTCTGGAGGCTTGGCCTTGCCCTTGTTGCCGCCTTTGGGCCCGGTGGTCCCGCTGCCCTGCTGTGCCGAGCTGGAGCCACTGGCCTGCCCCGGGACGTCGACTTCCACTTGGCAAGTGAACAAGCCGCACTCAGCCCCTCCTGTACCACCTAGGGGATTGCCATCGGCCTGAGCGGGCACGGCCGTGGCGGCCACTGCCGCCACGGCAAGCAGCACGGCAACAGAACTCTGCCGCCCGATCAGCATGCTTTGCCCTGGGGCTCGTCGCGGATAACTCGCCACCCCTCAGGCCAGCGCTCGATCGTGGTGACGATGACGTACTTGGTGAGCCGATTGGACGGCAGGGTGACGGGCTTCTTGGTCGTCGCGTCGACGACGTGCCACTGCGAGATGTCCAGGCAGCTCGAGAGGGTCACGTTGGGGATCTCCCTGTCGAGGTCTGCCTTCGTCACGGTGGGGTTGCCGACGGTGACCTTGCCGATGTGGATGCGGTTGCGGTCATGTGCCCGCTTGGCATCCGACTCCGCGGCCTTCAGCGCTGCGGCGGCGGCGTACACCTTGAGGTTCGCGCTCGTGCCGCCGGGGTCGGCGTAGAGCTTTTCCATCTCCTGCCAGTAGGAGCGGTAGATGGAGATGGCGTGGTTCTTGGCGCTCTCGGTGGGGTCCATTAGGCCGGTCGACGGGGACGCGGACGGGGGAGGTGACGGAGTGGGGGACGCCTTTGGGTCGTTGTTCGCCGCTCCGCCGGATGTGCAAGCCGCTGCCGCCGTCAAGCTGCAGGCCACCAGAAGCAGAACTGCGGACCGCTTACCGTTCCGCTTGCGAAGCAGTGCTCGGCCCGGCCGAGTCGACAGCGCCACTGCGCCTCCCCGTATGTGTCGTCCATGTGTGTACATACCTGCGGCATCGTGTGAGCAGGTAGAACCGCGCTGCAGTCTCAACCACCCCAGGTAGCCGCGCTGTTCCCATACGTTACGCAACGATCCGCCAATGGCCCAGCCGTTTCAGCAGTTCAGAGCCAGAGGACGGATGTGGAACCGCCACAATTCCACCCGTCGGGATAGGAGCAGCCGAATTTGGCCAGCCCTTCCCTTTCCTTGGGAGGCTCCTTGTAATTCGCGAGCTGTGACAATGTCGACTGATCGGCATTGCCTGGAGGGTGAGGCGGACGAAGGTTGGTCCGCCTTGGCCCGCGACCATCACGTCAACCCCAGCACCGCCCGCCTGGCCATCGCGTCCTCATGCCCGAGCACGCCGCCGACCACGAGGATGCCCGGATCCGGAACTGCCAGCTACCCCCGGCCTCCACGCCGCCGAGCCGGAGCGCAGCCGGTGGGTCGCGCTCGACAAAGGCGTGACCGTACGGCGCGGCCGAGCCACTCACTGCGCGTCAACGCCATCCCCCTGACTGCCGCGTGAGCGCGCTGGGAGCAGTCGCCGTCCACTTGGTCACGGCGGTGACCAGATGCCTGGCTGCTAGAAGTGGTCCGGGAGCCAGGGCTCAAACTGCGCGGTGCTGCGGACGAGGGCCGCGAGGGTGTCCTCCGATAGGGCATGGACACCGGCCATGCGCGCCGAGGTGGTGGACCGATAGCCGCCGGCGTACCAGACCGCGAGCTGCCTCCGTGTGAAGGTCACCTGCGGCTCGGCGTTGGTGGGGATGGTCTCTGCCGCTCCAGCCTTGATTTGAAGCATCCACCGGTCCTTCCCGCCAGTCTCGTTCTCGGTCTCGATCGGTACGGCGGTTGTGAGGTCGGTGGGCCAGCCGCGGAGCCGGATGGCCTCGGGGATGTTGAGGATGCGGAGCATCCAGGGGTGCCAGGCTTCGGCGGTGGTGCGGTGGTGGCGGAGTCCGTGGAGGAGGGTGGGGTAGGGCGGGAGGGCGCCGCGCCGGAAGGTGATGGTGCGGGCGCGGGTGTTGTGGCGGCCGAGGAAGGCGAGCATGGCGGCGGCGGCGGGCTGGTCGGCGGCCCAGAAGTCGTGGACGGTCAGGCTCATGCCGTGGCGGTCGTGCCGTGCGGTGGTGAGGCTGAGCAGGCCGGAGATGGGGTGGCCGGGCCGGGAGAAGCGGTAGGTGGTGAGGTTGCTCTTCTCCTGTTTCCAGCGGGTCCACCAGGCGGGCCGGTGCATGGGGCCGTTCCACTGGCGGGCGAGTTGGTGTTGGAGGGCTTCGGCTTCGTCGGTCAGGCCGTGCTCGACCTCGAAGTCCTCGCCCGTGAAGGACCGCTTGAGGTCGTCGGTGGCTACCGCCCAGGCGAGGACGTTGGTGGGGGCTTCCCATCCGAGGCGGCGTGCGTAGCCGGTGGAGGAGGTGGTGATCGCGGAGATCACCGCGCCGCGCTCGGTCAGGGGGTGCAGCCGTGCGGCCGTCATGTCGGTGGCGAGGTGGTCGCCGCGCTCCTCGGGGGCCACGCAGCCGTCACCGAGGCAGGCGCTGGGGACGGGAGCGCCGCCGAAGAACTGCTCGACGAGGAGGCCGAGGCCGCCAGCGACGACCCGGCCGGCACGGACGGCGACTCGGAGGTCGGCGTGCTCGCGCAGGTGGGTGATGTCGCCGATGGGGTGGCCGTACGCGCGGGCGGCGAGCTTGTCGTACTGCTCCCACAGGTTGTCGTCGGCTGGGGTGAAGATCAGGGGCTGGTTCATGGTCGGCCTTCAGTAGTGGGTGGCGTCGCGGGCGGCGTCGGCGTCCAAGGGCACGAGGAAGGTGCGGGCGAAGGCCAGGACGCGTGTGCCCGCCTGGTTGTGGGCGGTGGTGTGGCAGGTGATGACCCCGGTGTCGGGACGGCTTTCGGAGACCCTGCGGGTGAGGATCTCCGTCTGCGCGTACAGGGTGTCGCCGATGTGGACAGGGGCGGTGAACCGCACCTGGTCGATGGCGAGGTTGGCGCTGGTCAGGCCGCTGATGCTGCGGACGGTCATGCCGCCCACCAAGTTGAGGGTGACGCCGGAGCAGACCAGGATGCGGCCCCACCGGGTCTGGCTGCTGTAGTGGGCGTCGGTGTGGAGGGGGGCGACGTTGCCGCTCAGGGCGGCGCCGAGGAGGTTGTCGAGTTCGGTGACGGTCCGGCCGGGCCGGTGCTCGATGATCAGGCCGGGGGCGAGTTCTTCGTAGGAGAGACCGACGTTCTCCCGCACGCGGGCCTGGCCGATCTGGCGGTAGCCGTGGGGCAGTCCGGGGCTCATGACGCGCCGTCCGCTTCGGCGAGGATCGCGCGGGCCCGGTTGAAGAAGGGGGTGCCACGCATCTGCCCGTCCACGGTGGTCACCGTTCCGCCGCTGGCGTCGGCGGCGGCGACGATGGCGCGGGCCTGCGCGATCTCCTCGCCGGTGTGTGTGAAGACGTCGTTGATCACCTGCACGTGGCGGGGGTGGACACAGCCCTTGCCGGAGAACCCCATGTCCTTGGCTCGCTCGACGTCCCGGCGCAGGGTGTCGGGGTCGTTGAGTTCCCAGGTGGGGGCGTCGATGGCGGGGACGTTTGCGGCGGAGGCGGCGTTGATGAGGGCCGAGCGGGCGTAGTGGAGGGCGTCCCAGTTCAGGCCGCAGCGGACGGAGGCGGCGTAGTCGGCGGAGCCGAAGATCACGCCGCCGAGCCGGGGCGCGCGCATGATCGACGGGAGGGTGTTGAAGGCCCGGGGGCTTTCGATCAGCGCCCAGATGTCGGGGGTGTAGCCGTCGGTGTCGAGCGCGGCGGCGACCAGTTCGACGTCGCGGGGGGATTCGACCTTGGGGATCACGATGAGGTCGGGTCGGGCGGTGTAGCTGGCGAGGGCCACGAGGTCCTTGATGCCCTCGATCGTGGTGAGGCTGTTCATCCGGATGCCGAGGGTGCACGGAGGGTCGGTGACGAAGAAGTCTTGCGCAGCGGTGCGGGCGGCGGGCTTCTCGTGGAGGGCGACGGAGTCCTCGATGTCGACGAGGGCGACCGCAGCGCCGGACGTACGTGCGCTGGCGAAGCGGTCTCGGCGCAGGCCGGGTGTGATGATCCAGGCTCGTCCGGGCCGGCGGCTGGTGCTGATGCTGGTCATAGGGGTGTTCACCTTTCGCTGCGCGTCCGCGACCGGCGCCGTGCGGTGATGAGCTGGTTGAGATCGCTGAGGGTGGCGGCGTGCTCGATTTCCCTGCAGCTCACGTCGATGCCGTAGCGCTCGGCGAGCAGGACGGAGAGCTCGACGACGGCGAGCGAGTCGAGTCCTGCGTGGTCGAGGCTGGTGTCGCCGGTGAGCCGGTCGGCGGGAAGGTTGAGGTCGTCGAGCAGGATGCGGGTGAGGTGTTCGTTCACGATCGGTCCTTCCGGAGAGTGGTAGAGGGAAGGGGCCGGGCAGGGCGATGGAAGCCCTCGTTGGCGGCGCGCTGGCTCGGGCTATGGGCTGGTCGCTTTGAGCTGCCGGGCGGCTTCGGCGATCAGGTCTTCCTGCCCGGCGACGACCTGGCGCTCGCCGAGGGCGAGGAACAGGTCGAGGGGGTCGACGCCTTCGGTGTGCGCGGTCTCCAGGGCCGGCCGCTTGAAGCCGGAGAACACCCCGGCGAGCCCGCTGACGACGGCGATTGAGTCGATGGACGGCGGGGCCTTCATCAGGCGGTCGGCGGCGACGTCGGCGGCGGCCAGGATCTGGCGGAGCCCGATCCCGGTGTTGATGCTGCGGCGTTCGAGGACGGCCACGAGGACTTCGAGCTGGGTGTTGCCGGCTCCGGCGCCGAATCCGCGGGCGGTCGCGTCGATGACGGCCGCGCCGGCATCCACAGCGGCCAGCGAGTTGGCCATCGCCATGCCCAGGTTGTTGTGGCCATGGAAGATCACCGGTACGTCGACGGCGGTGACGATGGCCTGCACGCGCTCGGTGACGTCGTGCGGAAGGTAGTGGCCTGCGGAGTCCATGATGCCGACGGCCTGGGCGCCGAACTTCACCATCAGGGCGCACTGCTCGGCGAGCTCGTCGGGGCCGGCCATGTGGCTCATGAGCAGGACGCCCTGGGCTTCGGCGCCGAGGTCGCGGACGACGCCGAGGTGGCGTTCGGTGACATCGGCCTCGGTGCAGTGCGCGGCGATTCGTATGACGTCGGCGCCGTGGCGGACGGCGGCCGCCAGGTCACCGGAGGTGCCCCAGCCTGGGGCCATGAACACGCCCATCCGCGATGAGGTGAGGGCCTCGCGGACGGTGGTGAGCATCGTGGCGTCGTCGAGCCGGGCGCGGCCGATCTGGAGGCTGGAGGCGCCCAGGCCGTTGCCGTGGCCGACTTCCACCACGGGCACCTTCGCGGCGTTCGCGGCGGTGGCGTAGGCGCGGAGCTGATCGGTGTCCAGCTGGTGGCCGACGGCGTGGTGGCCGTCGCGCAGCGTCGGGTCGTGCAGGAGGATCTGGGGCCGCTCGGGGCTGTCCATGCTGTCCATGGGGGGTTCCCTTCATCGCGAGGCGGCGGCCGACTGCTCGGCGAGCAGGACGGCGGCGGCGTTGATGATGTCGACGCTTCCGGCGTGGTGGGGCAGGCGGCGGCCGGAGGCGCCAACCTCCACCGCGACCGAGATGCGGCTCGGCTCCACGGCGAGGGAGGTCACCTTGTACCCGGGCGCGTAGGCGCGCACGGTGTCGGCGGCCGCCGCGATGCTCGTGCGGACCTGTGCGGGGCGGATGCCGTCCGCGAGGACGGTCATGGCCACCCGGAACGGTGGGGCGGGCCGGGCCGGGCCGAGGTTGACCAGCACCTTCACGTCGCGGGTTCCGGTGAATGTGCGGATCGCGGTGGAGGTGGTGGCGATGTACTGGTCGAGGTTTAGTCGGGTGGCCCGGCCGGCGCTCGCGCTGGCCCCGGTGGAGACCACCTCGATGTAGGTGGGGGTGCAGCGCTGGGAAATGGCGTGCAGCAGGGGGATGGCCGCCTGCCCGCCGCAGCTGATGAGGTTCAGGTGCCGGTACGCCGCCGCACGATGGCCGTTGACTCCCGGCACGATGACCGTCCCGAGGTCCGTGGGTGTCAGGTCGATCAGGGTCGTGCCGGTCGGGCGCAGGGCCGCCCAGTGCTCGGCGTGGCTGTCGGCGTTGGTGGCGTCGAAGACCACATCGAAGGGGCCGGCCTCCACCACGGCGCGGACCCCGCCGGCGGTGGTCAGATGGCCCATCTCAGCCGCCCGGCGCAGGCCCAGGCTGTCCCGGTCGCGGCCCGCCACGAGCGCGAGTTCCAGCTTCGGCGACCGGCGGATCTTGTCAACGAGGTCGATCCCGATCAGGCCCGCGCCGAGTACGGCGACAGGGCGTCGTTCGTCAGCAGCCATGGGCCACTCCTCCATGAGTGTGCAGGGATGCAGGGATGTGGTGTCGGCCGGACGCCGCGGGCTAGCGGACGTGCAGCTCGACCGACGGCAGATGCGGCGACCGGGCGTGCACCGTGGTCTTGGCCCCAAGGGGAAGGCTGGCGTGCACGGCTCCGGGCAAGACGAGCTGCCCGGCCCGCAGGCCGTCGCCGAAGCGGTGCAGCCGCCGAGCGAGCCAGATCAGGGCACACAGCGGGTCGCCGAGGACGGCCCGGCCCTCCCCGGTAGCCACGGCGGTGCCGTCGACGCTGACGACCAGCGGCTCAGCCGCCAGATCCAGGTCCGCGCCGAGGGGCACCATGGGGCCGATCACCGCCCGCGCGCAGGAGGCATTGTCGGCGATGCTGTCCGCGATCGTGATGCGCCAGCTGGTGAACCGGGTGTCGATCACCTCCAGGGCGAGGAACACCTCCTGCACCGCCGCCCGCGCCTCCTGCACGTCGAGGTCCGGGCCCGCCAGGTCACAGCCCAGCCGGAAGGCGAACTCCGTCTCCACCCGCGGCTGCATCAGCGCGGATCGGGCCAGAGTGCTGCCGGTAGGCAGCACCATGTCGTCCAGCAGGACGCCGGAGTCTGGCTCATCGACACCCATCTGCTCCTGGATGGCCTTGGAGGTCGCGCCGGCCTTGTGGCCGACGACCCGGGCGCCGCCCGCGATCCGCCTCTCGACCGCTGCGGCCTGGACTTGGTACGCGGTCTCCAGCGGCAGGCCCGGCCGCCGGACGGTCAGCGCGTCGATCGGGACTCGCTCGTACTCGGCGGCCAGCAGGGCCGACGCCGTAGTGGCGATCCAGCGGTCATCCCGCTCGTCCATGAAGATCACTCCCAGGGCATGGGGCCGGTTCGCAGAGGTGGGCATGGCACGGGAGCTGATCCGGGCGGCGCTGGTGCGGCCGCCGGGCTCCGGCCTGATGAAGAGTCAACCGCCGGGTGCTCCGCGGCGGTACGGTGGCGAGCAGGCCAAGCGGTATATCGCGTATACGGGGGCAGGTGCTCATGACCACGCGCACACCGAATCTCCAGCTCAAAGCCCTTGTCGCCGAATCCGGCCTCACCTACGAGGCGTTGGCCAAGGCAGTCTGCGCGGTGGCCGCCGAATGCGGCGCGCGCCTACGCACGAACAAGTCCAACGTCGAGCACTGGATCTCTGGCTCAGCACCCCGGGGGGACACACCCACGTTCCTCGCAGTCGCGCTCTCCCGGCGTCTGGGTCGCCTCCTGACCCCCGCCGACCTCGGTCTGCCCTCCCCAGGCCAAGCTGAAAATGACACCATCGGACTGTCCCTCGGGGTCGACCCGCTGGATGCCCTGCTGCCCATGTGGAGGTACGAGTTGGACCGCCGCCGCTTCCTGACGGCCTCCGCCTACTCCGTGGCAGCCGCAGCCCTACCCCTCAGCCACGTCCAGGACATCGCCGCCCGCACCGCCGCCGCCCGCACCGGCTACACCGTCGGCATGGCCGAGGTCGCCGCCGTCCGCGACATGATCACGGCGTTCTCCGAGATGGACGAGCGCCATGGCGGACAACACGGTCGCAGCGCCCTGGTCACCTACCTCCGCGACGACGTCGCTCCGCTGTGCCGTGCCCGCTTCTGCACCGACGCGATCCGCCAGCAGATGCTCTCCGCCGCCAGCCGCGGCGTCCACCTGCTGGGCTGGAAGTCCTACGACGTCGGACAACAGGGTCTCGCCCAGCGCTACTACCTCCAGTCCTACGCCCTGGCCACCGAGTCCGGCCTGCGCGGACACGACGGCTTCGTGATGCGCACCATGGCCATGCAGGGCCTCAAGCTCCACCGCCCCGAACACTGCTTGGGCCTGGCCGAGACCGGCCTGAACCGGGCCAAGGGACACGTGGACGCCCAGACCGAAGCCCTCTTCCGTGTCGTCTACGCCCACGCCCTCGCCAAGAGCGGCAAGCGCCGCGCGGCACTGACCGAGGCCGAGCACGCCCGCACCCTGTTGACCGGTGCCCCCGGCGACGAGGTGCCGTTCTGGGCGCTGGCCTGGGGCCCGCCGCCCGCGTCCGTGTACTCCCGGACCGCCAAGGTCCACGAGACCCTTGGAGACCACCGGGCCGCCGCCGAGCACTACGCTCTGGCCGCCACCACCCGCCCAGCAGATACCTACGCGCGCATCGTCGCCCTGGACCTGGTCGCGGGCGCCGAGATGCACCTCAAGCGCGGCAGCATCGAGCAGGCGTGCGCCACCTGGCACCGGGCCATCGACCACATGGACGGCGTCCGCTCCACCCGCACCCGCAAGGCCATCTCCCGCATGCGCATCGATCTGGCGCGGTTCCGGGCCCGTGGCCTGCGGTGCGTGGCAGAACTCGACGAGCGCGGACGCAGTTTCCTCGCCGATGCCTGAACGGTGCTCCGATGCCTCACGCCGAGGTGTAGCGACGGATGATCGGCTCCAAGTAGTCCGCGTGCGGACCGGTCAGGGTGGCCAGCTCCTCCGGTGAGCGCACCAGCGCGATGTCATCGAGTTCGGGGGCACGCCCATATGCTCGCTCGGCGGCCGCAGCGGCGGCGAAGCGTGCGCGCAACGCCGCCTCGGGGAGGGCCGGGGCGAGGTAGGTCAGCCCGATACTGCCGTTCTCCCCGCGCGTTACGACCCACAACTTCAACGTCTCGGGGGCCGCGTCGACCCCCAGTTCCTCGAGGAGTTCCCGCGCGGCCTGGCCAGCCAGGGCCGACTCGTCCAGCACTTCGCCGTCCTGGGGCGGCTCTACGGAACCTCCCGGCAGCTGCCAGCGGCCCGGGGCAGCCGTGGAGGGCGACATCCTCCCGGCCAGCACACGGCCGTCATCGGTCGGTTGTACGACGTTCACGAACAGTGAGGGCAGCGCCGTGGCGCCGGGAACGCGTCGCAGGGCGTAGTGCCGGTAGGTCACGCGCACCCAGGAGAGCCGCACCATGCGCGGGCCCACCCACTCCAGCCCTCCACAGGCCACCGCAGGTCCGTCGAAGAGGGTCGGGTTGGCCTGGACCGCCTTGTCCCATACGCGGTCTCTGGCCGATGCATCCGAGGGTGACAGCGGTGGCTCATCGGCCTCCGAGAGCTGGAGTCGTTCGACGTCGAAGACGTCAATACCAAGAGGCAGCATCTCGGTCACCAGGTCATCGTAAAGCTCACGTCTCCCCGGGCGCGTCCTGGCGGTCCCCGGCCGGGGCCCACGGACTCGCCGAGCGCGCGGCGCAGGAGGACGATGTGCCGCATATCCTCGGTGAGTCGGCGTCACGCCCGACAGACTACGGACCCGCTCTGCCTCGCGAGGACACATGCGGCAGGTGGTCAGCAGGGGGCCTCACGCCACGTGCAGGTGCCGACCTCGGCGCGGGGGCTCCTCGTCCTTCTTGGCGGGCGGTTCCGGCACGGCCTGGAGGGGGCCCGTCTCGGCGGTGTCCTCGGGCTTGCGGTTCAGCTTCGACCTGAGGCCGTTGAGCTTGCTTTTGATGTGCGGCGCGGCCTTCACGGCGACGGCACCGAGTGCGGCGGCGGCGACGGTGGCGGCGACGCCGATCACCACACCGTTCGCGACGCCTTCCTGACGGCCTTCTTCCCTCGCCTCAGCCCTGATCTCGTCGAGTTCGGCGTCGGCCGGGTAGAGCACGGCGTGTCCAGAGAGCACGTTAGCGGCGTCCCGCAGGAGGGCGCTGATCCCCCCGGGACTGCTCGAATCCGAGAGGCTCGTCCCAGCCGGGCGTTCCACCACGAACACGTCTCGGATGGTCCCGGTCTCTTCGTCATAGGCCATGGGAGCACTGTAGGGGGCATCGCCTTTGCCAGGACGTGGTATCCGGCAGGTGGCCCTTGGCCGAGGTGCTCTTCTACCGGCGGCGCTGCCGCACCACAATCTCGGACATGCGAGAAAAGGACCTCTACACCGAGCAGTACTTCGGCGACGAGCGGCAATCCGTCGCCGATGCGCCGCAGTGGGTCCAGCAGGCGTTGCCGACGACGAGGCTGAACGTGCAGTACAGGAACCCGTACCTGGACTCCATGACGGCGAAGGTACTGCTGGGCGACTACTTCGACACCGGGCGTCTGCCGCCCGCGGAGGTCGTCGCGGCGGTACGGCACCAGTCATGGAGAGACCTGGAGTACAAGGGCGGTTCGCTCGACGTCGTCGGTGACCCGCTGTACGTCCTGTTCTTCCGTTCCATGTGCTCGAAGCTGTCGTACGTCAAGGTCGGCCGGACGAAGAAGAAGGAAAAAGCGCAGGTCCAGAAGCGGATCATCGCGCATGAGAGCGAGGCCAAGATCGCCCAGGCGGTCCTTTTCGACGCATGGATCTCCCGTCCCTGCGTGTCGGCCGTCGTCTGGGAGAAGAGCGTCAAGGCGCACTTGAGTGCTACGGCGGAGGAGGACATCATTCCGGTCGAGCAGGTGAAGGCGGAGTACTTCCGTGGCATCGCCTTCGGCACTGCTGTCCGGGTGGCTCGGATGCAGGAAGACCGCAGCGGGGTTGTCTTCCTGGCACCGTGATGTCCGGTCCGGGGTGTCGTTCTGCGCTGCGTGTCCGACGGCTGCGGGGGCAGGGGTCTCTTGCGGTCGCCGCACGCAGCGTCCAGGGAGCCGGTCTTCCACAGCACGCGCATCCAGGACCAGATCGGCTCGCACGGTCTGGTCCTCCTGACCTTCTCGGTACGCCTGCATCGGGCCGAACGCGCCGAGGAGTCTGAGTTCGTATCGGGTGGGCCAACCAGCTCCGTCAGGCCGGGCCGCGCTCTATCCGAGCAGCCCAAGGAAGCTCGGACGGCCAGCGCCGTGTTGTGGTGCCTGCTCGGGGGTCCGTACCAGCGCACACTGAAGGTGCTGGGGAGCTGGGCGCCTCTGACCTGGGCCAAGAGGCGTCCGGCTGGAGCTCGTCTACAACAGCGTCGCCCGCGGGCTGCGAGCGCTTAGTCACAGCGGGAGCGTTATGCCAAGTTCCTGCATCGCGGTGGAAGGCGGCCCACCTTCGGAGCGCTCGGTCTTGCGCCCTCTGCTTCCTACCGCGACGGTACGGGGGTCAACCGCCTCAGCAGGAGCACCCATCGCGTAGAGACCGTCGGGGGCGGAGTCGCGGTCGTGAGGTAGGAGCCAGAAGACGCGTCGGCGAAAGGTGCCGGAAGCTCGGGAGGCCTTGGCTTTTGGGCCGAGGATGGCGTAGCCAACCATGCGCCCATCACGGAAGTACGCCGGCTTGCCGCTGCGGGTGGGCAGCCGGTCGAGGCTCTGGCGGACGTAGTCGAGGCTGGTGATGTCCTCGAGCCAGACAAGCTCGGTTTCGTGTTTGATCTCGTCGTCGCTGATCAGGGCACTCATGCCATCTCCTCGTCGGCGAGCAGTCCGATACCAGGGTAGTACTTCCGCGAATTGGACAAGATCATTTCTCTTGGTGAGGAAAGTCCGGCCAGCTCGCGGGCGCGGGCGGCGAAGGCGCGGCTGGAGACTGGTGGGGCGCCCTCGCTCTGGCACCAGTTCTTGTAGGCCGTGTACAGGGTGGCCTGTTCGGTGCGGTAGTCCGGGCCAAGGACGCAGGTTTCGTCGAAGAAGCGCCCGGTGTGGTCTTCGGTCTCGGCGTACGCGTTGGTGGCGATGCGGACCTTGTCTGGGCCGGTGAGGTCTTTGTCCCCGCCGAGGTATCGGCGGGCTCCGTCGATGAGCCAGTTGAGGATGCCTGGGCCTTCTTCGGCGACGAGGATGTCTGCCAGGTTGTCGATTTTGCGTTCGTCGGAGACGGTCCGCTCGAATGGGATAAGTCGCATGCGCCGCCAGAACGCGAATCCGCCGGTGCCGACTTCCGGCCGGTGGTTACCCAGCAGCCACAGCTTGTGCGTGGGTTCGAAGGAGAAAAAGTCCTGCCGCATGCGGCGGGCCTTGATGCGGTCTCCACCGGTCAGGAGCTTGACGCGTGCCTCGTCGAACTTGTCGCCCGGCTTGACCTCGGAGCAGACGATGACGCGTCGGCCGTGAAGCTCGGCGAGGTCGGTCGGATGGCCCTCGTAGGGGCGGGCCATGAGGAAGCCCGGCGGGGCTGCGTCGGCGTAGTCGCCCAGCAGCTTCATCAGCACATCAAGGAGGACGGACTTGCCGTTCTTTCCAGCACCGAAGAGGAACGGCATGACCTGACCGCCGACGTCGCCCGTGATGGAGTACCCCAGCAGGAGCTGCAGGAAGTGGATCATCTCAGCGCCCTCGGTGTCCTCGCCGAAGGTGTCGGTGAGGAACCGGTTCCACCGCGGCGTTGGCATCGCGGAGGGGCCGGTGGTGGTGGAGCGGGAGTGGAAATCCTTGTTCGGGTCAGGGGTCCGTACCAAGCCGGTGTGTAGGTCGACGATCCCGGCTGGGGTGCACAGGGCGTAGGGGTCGGCGTCGAGCAGCGCTGCGTTCAGAACCATGCCGGGAGCCGACTTGGCCTGGGTGAGCATGGCGTTGATGCCCGAGGTGCTCAGGGCGCGCCTGCGGTGTTTCTTGAGGGCTTCGGCGGTGTAGAGGCCGCGGGGATCGGTCGTTGCGATGTGCTCGCCGAGATCGCCAGCGGCCCAGAGCACGGTGTCGTCTTCGTCCATCTGCCAGCGTGTGGTGTCCCAGCGGTACCAGCCCAGGCCCGGGACATGGCGGAAGTCTGACGCGTAGATGCGCACGAAGAGCTTGGCGTTGCCGCGGTCGGTGAGTGTGTCGGGAAGCAGCCCCTGGGCGGTAGCCGGGCCGTGAGCGGCGGAGGTTTCGCCTGCTGCCTGGGCGGGCACGGGGGCGATGGTCTTGGCGATGATCTGCTCGGCCAAGGCCTGGGGGTCGAAGTCGAACAGGACGTTGTCGCCACCGGTGGGGGTGTTCACGGGCGGCTCCCGGGATTGAGCGGGCGGCGGCCGCCGGCGTTCATGCCACTGCGGATGATCTGGAGAGCACGGCGTTCCTGGCCGGGGCGGGCCAGCGCGGCGGTGTCCAGCAGGGCACGTTCTGCGTCCTGCTCGTTGAGGTGTCCGGCGGCGACGAGGCCGCCTGCGGTATAGGCGGCTCGGTTGAGCTTGTCGGAGAAGCCCGCGCCTTCGGGGACCGTACGGCAGGCAGCGACCTCAGCCAGGACCGTGGCGAGGGCTCTGGTGGCGCCGTCCTTGCCGCCGCCGGCAGCTGCGACCGCTTGCTGGGCGCGAGGGGGCACGGGGCGGGGGGCGGGGATATGAGCGGCGGGCAGGTGGTTCGTGCGCTCAAGTTCCTTGGCGAGCCAGTGCGGCAGGGGGGCGGGCGTGCGGGCGGTGCCGACAGGCGTGTATGAACCGGTCGAGGTCCTGGTACCGGGGGCGACGATGTAGCCACCGTGCGCGCGGACGTCGACCTGCCAGGCAAGGCCGCGGACGCCGACCTGCCCGTCAAGAGCGCGCCCGGTGCCGGAGCCGGTGGAGCACTGCCAGCGGCGGGCGTCGGTGGCTCTGTACCAGATGTGGAGGCCTCCGGACGGCGTTCGCACGCGCAGGGTGCTGTCGTCGTCTGCGGGGCTGTGCTCCCCGCGCAATGCGGCCAGTACAGCCAGGGTGTGGAAGCCGGTGGTCATCGCCGAGACGTCGATGTCGTCGGCGATCGGAATCCCGGGAAGAAGCCGGTCTCGCTGCGGCGGAAGGGATGCGTGCGCGTCGACATCGATAACGACCAGGTTCGCCGGGCCGCACGAGACACCCACCCCCATCTGCGGTCGACTCCCCCACCACTGGTTGATGCGGGACTGGTCCAGCGTGGCGGCATGAAAGCCATGACACCAGCGCCCTGCCGCTCGGCAGGTGCAGGTCTCCCGCTTGTGGCCGCGCTCCTGGCACGCGTCGCAGTTTGAGGCTGGCGTCTTCCTGCCGGGCGCCAGAGGGTGGACGGGCCAGCCGAGGCTGGCGCACCAGCGGGCGATGGCCAACGGCTCAGCGACCGAAGCGCCAGGCGCTGCTGGTTCTGAGTAGCTGCGGGAAACCTGCAGGTCAGCAGGCATACGGTTCCCCCATCAGCGACTGAAGCGACTCAACGACGGACACAGCCTAGCGAAAACGTCCGTTCGGCGGATCAACCTCCTCCGTGGCGGCGTGCCGGTCACGGAACAGCGACTGAAGACGAGGAGCAGCGACTCAGCGAACGTCGGGGTAGGCGTCCGGTCGCTGATGAAGTCGCAGGTCAAAGCCCTGGGAAGAGAAGAACAGCGACTGAAGCGACTGAAGCTTCCTATATATAACGCGCACACGCGCATGCATTACAGCTCATATACCCGGACCTTGAGTCGCTTCAGTCGCTGTTCTCCTGGAATACCTGTCTGACCTGCGGTTTTTCGGAGCGACTGAAGTACTCACCGGTCGCTGTTGTTCAGTCGCTGTCCAGAGCGTGGCAACGACGTCCAGCTACTCAAGCGACCGAAGCGACTCAACCTCACTGCCTGCCGTACGTTCACGCCGACGAGACTGCAGGAGCAGGTCTCGCAGCTGCCCCGGTGATTGGTCTGGTACTCCAGTCCGGGAGGCGAGCAGTCAGCTGGTACTCCTGCGGGCGGACTCGTTCTCGCGGCCGAGTTCATCGCAGCCCACGTTTGGTGACGCGGCTGCGGAGCTCTTGGAGCGACCGAAGAGCATGGCGTGCCCTTCGCGGTCAGAGCGGGAGACCTTAAGGCAGCCCGCGCAGTCCCCGGGCTGGCACGTTCTACGACGTGCTCGAGCAGATCCTCGCCCAGCACCAGGCGCTCACCGCGGGCCAGGACGGCCTCGCCGAGCCTGAGGAGGCCATTGTTGGCTGCAACTTCCCTGTCACAGGACTTCCGTGGGCGCGGCAGTCGCGGACGTCGCGTAGCGGCGGGCGGCGAGCCCGCCGGTCGCGGGTCTCGCCGATCGCGATACACAGCGTGGCGAGGACGTCGGCGGCCGCCGTGCCGGATAGGTACGCCGGGGCCGCATCAGCTCGCCGACCAAGTGGGCGCTGGCGGCGAGGTTTCGGCGACGGCGCGCAGGGCGGCGAGGGTCGGGGCCGTCTGCGATCGGCGGGTGGCGGCGGCGGGGCGGGGCAGACGTTGGGGACGGCCTGGCGGAGCACCGCGCGCACCGTGGCCGCGTCGAGGGCCTGGAGGCCGTTGTGGGCGAGCGCGGCGAGCCGGCGGGTGATCAGCTCCGCGACGTCGTCGCTGCGGCTGGAGACGGCGATCAGGGCGCGCTGGGACAGGCTGTAGTCGGGCGTGGCAGCGGCGGCCGGGCCGGTGTCTCGCGTGCGAGACGTCTCGGTGCCGACGGCGACGGCGCCGTGGATCGCGGCCAGGGCGCGGGCGACGTCGCGGAGCCGGTACGCCAGCGCGCGGCTGATGCACTCCGTCGGGCAGTACGACTCCCAGCTTGGGTGTCCGAGGGGAAGCCAGACGCGGGCGGCGTGTACTTCACGGCCCCGGGCGGCGAGCACCTCCACGGAGCGCCGGACGTCGTCCGCCCAACGTCATCCATCGCCTCGCGCAGCCCGGCCGTCATCTCCCGGGCGCGGGCCACGGTGAGCGGCGGCCGCGCCGGTTCGACGCCGTGCTCCTGGTTCCTCGTGCTCGCCCACGACTCCATCGTCCTCCGGGCTGGCGGGCCCGGCCAGGGCGTGGGCGGGCGGCGCAGTCGGCTTGGAGGACCTGGCGGCGCAGGGCCCGCAGCAGGGCCAGGGCGTCCTGGTTGTCCGCGTTGGTGAAGGCGTGGATCGCGAGCAGGAGGGATCCGCCGATTCGTTTGGCGGTGACGAGGTCGTCGCCGACGAGGGCGGTCTGGTGGTGCAGGGAGTCGGTCAGGAGGAAGACGAAGCGCGCCATGGGATCGCCGTTGAGCTCCGCGACACGCTGGCCGTCTCGTCGTGCGTCATGGTCGCCTCGATGCCGAACGCGGCGAGCAGGATGCGGTGGAGCGTGTGCTTCCCGTACGCGGCGAGTAGGGCCGCCAGCGGGCGCTCGTGAGCGCCGCCCGCCAGGGCCTCGAGGGCGCCGTCGTTGTTCTGGACGACGGCCTCCAGCGCGGCCAGGGCCCGGAGATGGTCATCGTTGGTCAGCTCGTCATCCATGGCCCGCAGGCTAGGCCGCCGTCTGCGAGACGCGTCGGCGTTCGATGCGAAACCACCCACACCGGTACGGCCGCGAGCTCCACGTCACAGCCTCACACCCTTACAGCTCACCCCGTCTACCTGCGGAAACGGGCTGTGAGGCTCATAGCCGACGCGTCGCCGGGGAGGTCGGGGCGTGGTGGTCGGGGTCCGGGGATCAGGGGGCGTGGGCCGCCGGGCATCAGTCCGCGTTTGCGCAGGACCTGGGCCCGTGCGCGGCATCGGGTGGTGGAGAACTTCCGAGGGCGGCGGGTGGTCTCGGGCAGGGGCTGGAGGCAGACCGGGCAGCAGCCGGGAGCGGCGACGGGCCAGGCGCTTAAGCAGCCGCCGGACGTGGTCGACCTCTTCCTGGGTGGTGAAGTAGGGGGCGTCAGCGTGGCCGTGGCAGCCGGGCCGTCGGCCTGGACCAGCGGGCCCGCGCGGCACTTGGCCCGGCCCCTGCCGCCGAGGAGACCGACCGGGCCCTGCCCGCTGCTGGCATAGATGAGGCCGTCGGCCGGGAGGAGCTGCTCGCCTCCTGGTTGCGGCCCTTGCGCCGCCAGCATCGGCTGCTGCTGGGGGGGGGGGCGGGACGGCTGGCGAGCATGACGTGATCCGTTCAGGCCGCGAGGCCGACGGGGCGCAGCCAGGCGTCGGTGGGTTCGGCCGGCCCGAGGACCGGGGTGAAGATCGGCTCGAAGGGGCCGCGGTGCTGGAGCTGGCCAAGTGTGGTGACGCCTGCGCGCAGCCCGGTGCTGGTGAGGGCGGGGTCGTTGGCAGCGAGGCTGCGCAGGTCGGCGATGCGCCGGGCCAGGCGGGTGTCGGAGGCGCCGGTGAGGACCATCAGCAGGCGAGGGAAGGCTGGGTAGCGGTAGCGCCAGGCTGGGGTGGTCGTGGTGCGACGGCCTGCTTTGGCGCCGCGGCCAGCGGGCTGCTGCGGGGTGTAGGTGTGGTAGGCGGCGTAGGCGTGGAGCTTCTGCGCGAGGCGGGCGATGGTCATCTGGGTACGGTCGACCTCGATGAAGAAGGTGAGCAGGGTGCGTTGGCGGGCGGCGGTGTCGGTGTGGACGTAGTTGAGGACGGCGTCGGGGACGAGGCTGAGGTCTTCGCCGGGGCGGGCGTCGTCGCGGTAGTAGTGGGCAGTCTCGGGTGACCAGTCGAGTGGGCCGCACTCGTGGCCCAGGCGCCGGGCCCACTCGACGAACGCCAGGCCGGTGTCGATGGTGGCGAGGGTGTGCTCCTGCAGCGGTCCGAGGGCGGCTTCGGGGCTCATCCGGTACGGGCGTTGAGGAAGAAAGCCGACCGATTCAACGGCGCCCGCGCCCTTTTCGGTGAGCCACCACAGCAGTTCAACCTGCCCCGTCACGCGTCGGCCGACAGTCTCGGCGAGGCCGGCTTCGCGCAGCGTGTGGAGCTGGCGGCGCAGGTACTCGGTGCGGGTGTGATGCGGGGTGATGAGCCGGTGCAGCTGCCGGGTGGAGACCAGGCGGTGCTGGTAGAGGACCTGGGCGGCCTGCTGGGCGATCTGCCCCAGACCGGTCGGGCCGGTGTGCGGGTACGGCATCGCGGTGCTCCCTGGTTCAGTCGATGAGGGTGGTGGGGTCGCCAGTGCCGGGCAGGGCGGGGCGGCGGCCGGTGTGGTGGGCGAGCACGACGGCGTCCAGGTCCTCGAGACTGGCGAGGATCTCGGCGACTGGTCGGCGCTGGAGGTTGGAGTCGATCGCCTTGTCCAGGACGGGCACGCCGGCAGGGTTGTCGTAGTGCGCGAACAGCTCCTCGACCGGCAGGCCGCGCACGCGGAACGGCTTGGTCGGGGTGCCGTTGAGGTTGATTGACATGACGTAGTGGTACTTCGGCAGCTCGGTGATGGTCTCCGGGGTGACGTGACCGTTCCAGCGACGGGCGACGAAGGCGGCCTCGTCAAAGTCGGCCGCGCACGTGGAGAGCAGGGATTGGTTCTGCAGCAGCGACTGCCGGGTGATCGCGGAGAGGCGGAGCGCCATCTGTGTCATGCCGATGAACCGCACCTCGTACTTGCGCAGCTGCTCAGCGATCGCGGCGAGGAATCCCTTGGAGGAGGAGTCCAGGGCGGTGAGCTCGTCGCCCCAGGCCCAGAACGTCCTGCGCTGCTGGCGCGGGGTGTCCTGGCGGGAGAGGCCGGCGCGGTGCAGGTCGTGGATGAGCAGGCAGGAGACCAGGGCGTCGGCTTCGGAGCCGGACGGGCAGACGAAGACGACGCGGCTGGTGTCCATCGCCGTGCGGATATCGTACGCCGAGCGGGGGCTGCCGAAGAAGGCCTGCAGCGCCGGGGAGGTGTCGAGCCGGTCGATGGCGTAGGTGACCGTCGGCACTGCGTCCGCGGCGAGCTTCGGGAAGGTCTTCTCCCAGTAGTCGCGCACCCGTTGCGGCAGCTGCGGCAGCAGCTGCTCACGCCACTCCTCGTCCGTCAGCCAGCTCCGCAGCTGGAACAGGGTGCACTGGGCGCCCGGCTCGCCGGCTTGGACGGCTTGGTGGTTCAGCAGGGCCAGCGCCTGGGTGGCGCGGGCGAGGATGGTGCGGGCGCGCGGGGCGTTGTCGCCCCAGTCCTGGGCTGCGGCGATGCCCTCGGTGACGGATCGGACGACGTCCTTCACGGCGCTGAGGGGGCGGCCTTCCATGGACAGCGGATTCCAGGACGCGACCAGCTGGTCGGGCTCGGAGCATGCGAGGTTGATCTCCCAGACCCGGGGGGCGATGTGGGGGTGGGCCAGGTACGGCTTCGCCCGGACCCAGCCTTCGCCGTGCGGGTCGAGGAACCAGGTGCCGTAGCCGGAGTGGGCCATGGCAATGCACTGCACCAGCGCGGCCTCGGTCTTGCCGTGGCCGGACTTGCCCAGTTGCAGGCCGAAGAGCAGATCCTTCACCCGGGCGGCCCCGATGCGTTCGCGGCCGTCGGGGTAGGTGACGGCGCCGAGCGGCACCAGGTCCGGCTGGCCGGTGTAGACGGGCAGGTCCGACGGCGCTGGCGGAACCAGGCCGCCGGAGCGCACCACACTGGAGGCCCGGCACTTCACCGTCGGCGGCTTGAGGAAACCGGCCAGCTCCGGGACGGTCAGCCACTGGCGCTTGCGGGGGGCGAACTCGCCCGTGTCGAAGCGCCGGTCAAAGTGCGCGATCCGCCAGCTGGTGCGGGGCTGGCGCGGTTTGAGGTAGTTCTCGCCGGAGGTCGCGGCGAACGCGGCCAGCAGCTGGTTCATGCGGGCCAGAGCGGCCTGCGGGTGCGGCGCCTCGGTGCGCAGCAGCAACTGCACGGCGAACACCGCGCCGGCCGAGGGCTCGAATTTCCCGACGCCGTCCCGCAGGTCCGTCATGCGGGGCAGCCGCTCGCCGCGGTCGCCGCCGGCGGTCTTGCCGCCGGACCAGGCCGCGGCGAACGAACCCCACGCCCCTCCCCCGCCGAGCGTTCCGGTCAGGCGCTCGCCGTAGGCGGAGGGCCCGCGGCGCCTGGATTGCGCGAGCAGCCGGCGGCGGCGCCGGGCGAGCTGCCGTTCACGGACGGGGACCAGGTCCAGGACGACGTCGGCGCGCTCACTGGCCTCGGTGCGTACCGAGGCCATCGCGGCGGCGAGCTGCTGGAGCGGGTCGGGGGTGAGACTGAGGGAGGCCAGCGGCTTGCGGTCGGGCAGGGCCAGGGTCAGCTCGACGCGCTGCACGTAGCGGCGGGCCGGCGGCCGCGGGATCCCGGTGGGTTTGGCGAGGTCGATGGTGGCGGTCATTTCGCCCCCTCGCGCGGCGCGGAGAAGCGGACCGGCTGGATGTCCTTCTGGGCGCGGTGAGCGCGCACTTCCACCTCGGCGAACCCCGGCATGGCCAGGACGGCGGCGCCGGTGGCCGGGCCCTCGAGGTAGCAGCGCATCGTGCCGCCCTCGGCGCTGTAGCGCAGCCGCGCTGCCGAGCCGCGGGCGGGGACACCGTCGGCGGAGTGGTGGATGCGGCCCAGCTGGCGCGCCCAGCGGCCGACCTCACCCTCGCTCGGGTCGAATGTGGAGGTGGGAACGACTTCCACGGTGACCCTGTCGGCGAGGGCGGCGCGTACGAGCCGGGCACGCCGCAGGGCCCACCAAATCCACAGGGCCAGAGCGGCCGGGGAGGCGGCCGCCAGGTAGGGGGCGGCGGCGGTGGCCCAGGTGCCGGCATCGGTGAGGATGTCGGCCCCCGACAGGTCGGGGATGTTCATGCCGCCCGCCGGGTGGCTGTCTGGAGCGCGGGGGTGTCCTGCACGGTGGCCTCCTGATAGGTGTGGGGAGAACTCCCTTCACCTGGACCAAGTCAGGCCGCACAGCCGATTCAGACATCAACCGCCAGGTTTTGCAATCCCTTTACATTTGGGCGCAACCCTCTGGCCGTACCTGTCCGGTCTCAAGCAATCGAGTCGTTGTCTTTGCGAACCGAGCCGCTCGGGCTTCAGCCTCGTTCCTGTGCGGCGGGGCCGAGACGCCGGCCTCGGTTGCGGTTCCCGAACGGACGGGCGTCGTGGACGGCGATGAATTCCGCGATAAGGGCTGCCTCGAAGGTGGCGGGGTCCAGGTTCGGGGTCTCCCGCCAGGCCACTAGGAGGGCGTCCGCGTCCGCGAGTTGCCACACGTACCGGCCGCCCCAGTGTCCGACGGCCTCGCCCGCTCCGAACCGGCGGAACTCGTCCAACCGTTTGCGCAAGCCCCGCCGCCCGTTGCCGCCTGCCGATGCCTTGCCGACGTAAACCACTTCGGCGCCCTCCACCCAGGCATCCTGCAACGTTGCCACGTCCACGGACGGGTCTCGGTCCTTGAAGTGCCCGGCGGGACTGACGGCACGGAATCCGGGCTTCCCTCTTTCGGCGCGCACTACCACGTACACGCCGTCTGTCGGCGGCACGTCACTCTCTGGCAAAGCCGCGAACCGAACGAATCCCTTGAACCCGCGTTCTGCGAGCGCGGTGCGCGTGAGCTGCGTTTCGGCATCCATGCCGAGAATCGTGCACCGCGGCTCCGGCATCGTGTGCGCCGACGGCGAAGTCAGTCGGCGGCAAGGCCCTTGACCTACGACGCCAATCGGCTGCCTTCGATGAGCCAGCGTCTGCGCTGGATGAGACCGAACAATACCGACGTCTGCTCGTCGGTACGCCTGTGCCCCCGACCAGAGGCGAAGGACCGGGGGCACGAGCGGAGCGGGTCGCTGAGAAACGATCACCGGGTTGGTGAACCCGCCGCGGGACACGTTGCCGGCGGGTGGTTACTCGTTGGTCGGCTCCCCGCGCAGTGCTTTCCGGACCTGCTCGCCGCTCAGCCCGACGGCCTGCGTGATGGCGTCTCGGTCAACGCCCCGCGCGTATGCGGCGCGCATGGCGGCGTTCCGGCGAGCGACATGTGCTTGGCGACGGGTTTTGCCGGCGACGGTGTACTGGAGAACGCGTGCCCACCACAGAAGGGCGCGGCCGGTCCAGAGCGTGATGGGGCGGGGTGCAGGTGCGGGCGGGTTGGCCAACGGTCCCCCTCGTGATCGACATAGGTGTCGGTACGACGGTGACGGGCGGCCCATAGCGCGGACAAGGGAGCGATCTGGCCGTGATCAGCGGGACGCGAGGGCCGTCGAACGGCTCATGACGGCACATGAGGTGCACGTCGCCCTCATGCGTTCCGCTGACGGTGGCTGACGGACGCGGTCGTTAGCGGACCTCAGTCCTGGATCGTCACGCAGGGCCGGCCTGAACGCCCTTCGACCTGCAGGCAGATGCGCGTCTTGTGGGGGAAGCTCTTGTTGAGCTTCCAATCCCACATCGTCAGCTTGGTCATCCCTGCCTCTGCGAGTTTGCCGTCCTTCCACCCGGTCAGGTTGTAGCGGCTGCCGTTGGGTCGGATGACGAACAGGCGCGCCTCGTGCGTGGTGTGGCCGTCAACGTACCCGCCGGCTGACTTCACGTGCAGTCCTGAGCCGCGGACATCCACGTGCACTCCACGGTCCGACTTGCTGTGATCGGCGTGTACAGCGGTCGGGGTGGCAAGCAACATGGTGACGGCTGCCGCCACGATCCCCGTTGCACGAGCTGAGCGTCGCATAAGGCCTCCACATGATCGTCACGTCATCAGGAGCAACGTGCGGATGCGGCGGAGGGCACGAGAAAGGCATCGGGGGTCACCCGGACGTGGCCACGACGCCGTTACACGACCCGCCGGACAGCGAGGATCTTGCCGTGGTTGGAGAGCTTGGCCACCTCCACGACACGGCCCGGCCTCGGTGCATGCACGACCAGGCCGTCGCCGATGAACATGGCGACGTGCTCCGGGCGGGAGGCACTGCCGACGGTGAAGACGAGGTCGCCTGGCTGCAGGGCGTTGGCCGGTACCGGCCGCCCGTCGTTGATCTGGGTGTAGGTGGTCCGTGTGATTTCGATGCCGGCGACGCCGTACGCGCGCTGCATCAGGGAGGAGCAGTCGCACCGGTCGCGGGGGTTGGGGCCGTGGGGGTTGGTGCAGGTACCGCCCCACTGGTACGGCGTGCCGAGCTGGCCGAGGGCCCAGCGGATGGCGTTGCGGGCAGGTTCGGGGGCGGTCAGGGGGATCTGGTAGCCCTGGGGCAGGGTGCCGGCGGGGATGTCGCCGTAGTCGGTTCCGGCCTCGGTGACACAGCCGATGGCGAAGCCGCCGGTGAACGGCGGGGTGCCTGCAGGGCCTGCGGCCGCGCCGCCCAGCGTCGGTGCGATGGCCTGCTGCAGCGCGGTGGCCAGCGGCTCGTGCTTGGCGTAGGCGTCGGGGTAGCCGGACTTCTGCACCTTCTGCGCAGCGACCGTGAGCGGCATGTGCTCCCAGTCCTTCACCGACGTCAGCGCCTTGTAGAACTTCGTGGACGCGTAGACGGGGTCCAGGATCTGCTCGCGGGTGCCCCACCCTTGGGAGGGCCGCTGCTGGAACAGCCCGATGCTGTCGCGGTCGCCGTGGGGAAGGTTGCGCAGACCGGACTCCTGCAGCGCGGTGGCGAGCGCGATGACCTGCCCGCGGGCCGGGATCCGCATCTGCACGCCCGTCGCCACGATCACCTTGGCGTTCGGTATCTGCTCCTTCGGTGTGGGCAGTCCGGACACTTTCACATCGCCGGTGCTGCTGGCCAGCGCCGCTTTGACCTGCTGGGCGACCTGTGCTGTGTCCACGTCCATGCCGGCGTCGCCACCCGGGGTGCACTGCGCCCGGACGGACGCGGCCTCGGCTTCGCTCTGGCCGAGGGCAGCGACGTGCGCGGCAATCGCCCCGATGAGGACGATCACCAGCACGAGCAAGCTCACGCCGCCGACCAGCCACTTCTTGCCCTTCTTCGTCACGAGGAACTCCGCGGAGGCCTGCGCCGACGAGCCAGCTCCCGCTGTTCACGATCCGAAAGCCAGGCCTCGAAACCACCCGCTCCGCGGGAGGCGCGGCTGGGCGGTGTGGCCGCGCGCTGGCTGCGGCGCTGTATGGCTCGCTGGGCCTGGATGTGCCGGCGGGAGCGGCCGGGCTGCGCGGCCGTGGGCTGACTGCCGCCTGCCGGAGGCGCGGTCGAAGTCCCGGCGGGTGCGGTACGCGCGCGCGTCCGTGTGCTGGGACCGGAAGGTGGCGGTGAGCCGGCCGGGCGGGGGGAACGGACCGAAGGCGGCCGCACGGGTCGCTGCCCAGGCTGCGCAGGCGGGCCGCCCTGCGAGCCGTTCGGCTGCTGGCCCTGCCGCGCTGGCGGCACAGGGGCGGGGGCCCCCTGCTGCCCCCCAGGGCCCGGCTGGTTGCGAGGGCGGCCGGCAGGTCGTGCTCGGTGCGGCCCTCCTCGACGGCCGCCGCTTTGGAGGCGAGACATCAAGGCAGTGGTGCCGATGGTCTGCGGCATGGCGTAGCCGATGGCGGCGAGCGGGTTGCCCTGGGCCACCGCGACGCTGGCCATGGTGCCGCGAACGAGACCGCGGGCGGCCATGCCGACGATGTGGCGCTGCTTGGGGACCGTCGCGGTTGCTGGAGGCGTGAAGACGGAGCCGTGGGTGCCGCCGACGCGGGCGTTGGACATCTTGGCGCGGAAGTTGGCCGCGACCTGCTTGGAGCGGGCGGCGAGCTTCTTGCGCTTCAGGATGGCGCCGATGCACACGATGTCGACGACGAGGAACCGCAAGGTGAGCTCGCGGCCCCAATCGGCCTGTACCGGGTCCAGGACGGACTGGATGATCAGGATCAGTACGGCGAGGCCGATGACAGAGGCGAGCATCTGGCCCAGGCGGTGCAGGACGGAGGCGGCCCAGTCCCACAGAAACGCGCGGCCGGCGCCGGGGATCGTACCTGCGATCAGGGCGGGTTCTCCTCGCACGGCCTCCCAGGCGATGCCGCACTGTGCGACCAGGAAGCTGCCGGCGAGCGCGGTGATCAGGATGGTGACGATGAGGGCTGCGACCAGGAGGAAGAAGCCGCCGCCGAGCTTGTCGTACGAGGCCTTCTTCGCTGCGGCAGCGTCGCCGGGGACACACTTTTTCTCGAAGCTCTCCATGGGAAGAGCCCCGAAATGATCCAGTGCCCAGTCCGTTGCGTAGTCCACAGTCCAGTTCAGGCCGCTGGAAATCACGGTGGAGCGGCTGCCGTCCGGGCCGAGGGTGAGCCAGTCGGCATACCGGCTGTACTTCTTCAGCTGGTCGGTGCGGGCGTGGACAGCGCGGTCGAAGACGAGCTGGTCGAGCCGTGCGTCGGCGTAGGCGGCGGCGCATTCGCCTTCGAAGACGCGGCCGTACTGCAGGAGCATGGCGGGCTTGACGATGAACGCGTCGGTGAGTGCGTCGGTGAGCGGGCGGGACAGGCTGCTGCCGGTGGCCGGGGTGGTGACGCCGTCGTTCTGCTCCGGGGTGGCCGGGTTGGCGTCCAGGATGACGTCGGCGACCTCCAGGGCCAGGCCGCGGGTGACAGCGATGGCGCCGGTCTCCTCCCCCAGCAACGTCTGCGGCGGGGAGGTGAGGAGTGTGACGGTGAGCGCGGCCAGGAGGAGTGAGAGGGCGGCATCGCCCCAGCCGCGGGCCTTGTCGCCGAAGAAAATCCGCGCGACACAGATCAGGGCGCACACGGCAAGGAACAGCGTGGGCAGACCCATCTCCAGGATGACCCGGGTGTGCAGGGAGTTGGCGACCGACAGCACGGGGACGAGCAGCAGTTTGGCCAGACCAAAGGACAGCGACCAGGCAATGAGCCAGCAGCAGAACGCGATCAGCCACTTCGTGATCGTGAAGCACAGTTCGGTGAGCAGGTTCTGGATGCCCAGGTCCCAGTCGAGCAGGCCCCCGGTGTCGGACTTGACGGTGTAGACGCTGATCGGCAGCCCGTTGGCGTCCGTCACGTTGAACACGCCGAGGACGCCGCCCTCGTCTGGCAGCAGCTTGCGCAGCCGCTCCTTCTCCGCTTCGAGCATCGCTGCCTGGGCGGACTTGTTCAGCCGCTCACCCTGCTCCTTGAGTAGCTGCTCGATCTCCTCCATCTCCTCCGGCGTGGGCGTGCGCTGTCCCGGAGCGGCCGGCGGGCTGGGGGCTGGGCTGGGCTCCGCGTGCGCGGGCAGGGAGGTCAGCAAGGTGAGGGTGGTAGCGGCGATCGCCGCGAGGAGCAGCGCCAGCCGCAGCCGTGCGGGGCCCAGGTGCCGTAGCTGTGTCCGCCAGTTGAGGATCGCGGTCATGCCGCTGCCCGGTAGTCGCTGGGCGTGGTGTGGATGACGCGCATGACGGCCGGGTCCAGTGGGATCAGGACCTTCATCAGGCCGATCCGGCCGGCCAGATCGCGGTAGAGGCACTCACCAGCGCGGGCGAGCTTTTCCTCCTCGGGCAGGTCCAGCGGGGACAGGCCGGAGGTGACCAGGTCCAGCAGCTCGGCGTCGGTGGCATCCACGCCGAGGAACTCCAGCCCCCGGGAGGCCAGGGAGCGGGTGGTCTGGCGGAACAGGAGCCGGTGCGGGATCAGGCCGCGGATGATGGCGCCCTTCTCCGAGTAGGCTGGCCCGATGTCGTCCGGGTCGTGGGATCCGACGTACGCGGCCGCGTTGTGCTTACGGCCATCGCGCATGAGCTCCAGCAGCAGCTCCAAACCCTCGTCGCTGGAGGTGAGCCACCAGCACTCGTCGAAGACGGCTACGCCGAACTCGTTCTTGTGCCGCATGACCGTCTCGCGCGCTACGGCGGCGATCAGGTACATCAGCGCCCGTCCCAGAACCTTCTCGAACTCCAGGCGTTCGATGCGGTGGTCGGAGGCGAGCTCGCTCTTCTTCGGCAGGGCAAGAGCGTTGACCAGGAAGACCACGGAGTCTGCGCGGGCGGTGTCGACGATGGGCAGGGTGTCATCGAAGACGACCGCGGCGAGGTCCTTGCGGGCGACGGCCTTGAGCTTGCGGGCCAGGTTGCGGGCCGGCACGTCGTGCTCACCGCGGCGGGTGAGCTCGTCCACCAGCGCGCGCATGGACGGCTCGGGGCGCTCCAGGACGGCCTGGACAGCCTCGGAGAGGGCGACGCCTTCCAGGTCCATCGGCTTCACGCCGAGCAGCAGGGTCAGGAAGGACTCGCAGAAGCGGGCCGCGACCTTGGGGCTGTCGCCGACGTACAGGCGCAACGGGTCGAGGGAAACTTCGGCGCTCTGGTCGATGCGGATGACCTGGGTGGTGCCGGGGCAGGCCTGGGCGAACCTTGCCCATTCCTCTTCCTTCGTACGGTCGACGATGACCGCGCGGCCGCGCGAGCCGGGCTTACCGGGCTGGTGGCCGCGGGCCAGGACGTTATAGACGGCCGACTTCAGGCCCACCGACTTCCCCGCGCCGAGCTCGCCGATGAACGCCATCGACGCGGACGCGTTCTCACGGGGCCCGCGGGCCGGGTCGACCATGACCGGTCGGGCACCGCCGGAGGCGAGCTGCAGGCCGAGCAGGCCGCCGCGCTCGTCGCCGAGCTGGGATCCGCACCACGGCATGGCCATCGCGAAGTCCCGGGCGAGCAGGTACTGCGCGTAGCCGGTCAGCACTCGGGGGGTGCGGCAGCCGGGGAGCATGGCGTGCCACAGCGCGGTCTGCTCCCCCACCGGCCGGCTGAAGGTGTAGTCGGTGGCACCGAAATCGGAGGCGAGTGCCGCCGCACGGTTCTGGGCGTCGTCGGCAGTGGTGCCCCAGACGGCGAGGGTCACCATGGCGCGGATCTCGACCTCGCGGGCCGAAGCGGTGAGCCGGTCGCGGAACTCGTCGTTGTCGGCTTCGTTCTTCGCCAGCGCGGCCGGCGGGCCGGCCGGGTCGCCCTGGTACTCCGCGGCCTGTGCCTTCAGATGGCGGGCGCGCTTGCGGGTCTTGGCCTCGGCCTTGGCGCCGGGGGTAATGACCAGGCGGGCGGTCCAGTCGACCGGGTAG
Source organism: Streptomyces sp. NPDC003036 (assembly GCF_040611175.1). Classification (NCBI taxonomy): domain Bacteria; kingdom Bacillati; phylum Actinomycetota; class Actinomycetes; order Kitasatosporales; family Streptomycetaceae; genus Streptomyces; species Streptomyces sp. NPDC003036. Next base: position 124,879 of record NZ_JBEXNO010000009.1, read on the forward strand.
GCCAGATCGTCCAGCTGCTGCAGATAGGCAGCTCCCGGCAGGGCGAAGGCCTCCGGCATCTCAGACAGGGCGAGCAGCGCCTGGTAGGAGTCGCCCCATTCGGAGGAGACCTGCACGAAGCGCCGCTCGAACGGGTTGCCCGGCAGTGACCGGCGGCCGTAGAAGTCGGCGCCGCCCTCGGCGAGCAGGACCTCCCCCAGCGCGGCGACGGTGCGGCCGCGGCCGCGTACGGCCGGCTCGGTGCCGTCGGGGAGAAATGGCTCGGCCAGGCCGCGCCGGGCGCTGTGCCCGTAGATCCACAGGATCTCCGCCTCGGTCGCCGGGCGCATCGCCACACCCGTGGGCCACGCCGCGTGCATCCGCGCCGCCTGTTCGGTGCGCCGCTTGATCTCGTCGGCGGTGATGGGGGCGGGCATCAGCCCGAGCTGCAGCGCGACTTCGGCTTTGGCTGCGGAGAACGCGGCAAGGGCGGCGTCCTTGCGGGAGGTCGGGGGCAGTGGGACGGCGAGCCAGTCGGTACGGCCGGTCAGCTCCATGGTCTCGAGTTGGTCCAGGACCGCGTGGCCGAGCCGCTCGTAGCGCGGTGAGCGCTTCAGGTCGACGTCGGCCACCATCGCGCGTACGACGGCAATGGGGTCGACCTGCGGGCACAGCGACAGCAGCATCGGCTCGCCTGTCAGCGACTTGAACAGCGACTCGAGCGCCTTAAGTCGGCGCTTCTTCGCCGTCGCCGGCGCGTGGGAGTAGTTGGCGGCGGCAACGCGCCAAATCGCCCAGGTGGTGCCGTGGGTGGTGAAGATCAGGTTGTTGGCGACGTGCCGGATCGGCAGGCGCATCTCACTCCTCCTTCTCGGCGGATGCGGCGCGGCGGGCCAGCAGGGCCTGCACTCCGGACGCCACGGGGGCGCCAGCAGCGGCATCGGTAGCGGGTACGGCCGGCAGGGCAGGCCGGACAGCAGGGCCGTCGGCGGCGAGCACCGGCCGCACCTCGGTGGCGGCAGGGGCGGGGTGCTCGCCCGAGGGGGCGGCAAGGGTGATGCGGACATCGCCGCGTGCCGGGCGGGCCGGGCGAAAGGGCCGGCCATGCATACGGCCCCACCTGGGGCCGGTCAGCATCGTCATGACACTCAGCAGCGCGGCGGCCGGGTTGCGTCCGTCGATGTGCAGGTGCCGCAGCATGAAGGCGGCCGCGAACGGCAGGCAGATCAGCAGACCTGCGTCCATCAGCCCATGTCCGCCCCACACCCCGCGGGTGAGGATCAGCACTACGAACGTCGCCACGATCGCGGCGAGCTGGGTGAGCGTGTACGGGCCGCCCGGGAGGCGGATCCCGCGGCCGCCGTTGACGTCACGGATGACCCCATGGACCAGCGGGGCGCGGCGCGCCTTGGTGTAGCAGCGGCCGATCAGCTCGCCATCGGCCTCGGCGGCGTCGATCACGTGCGTGGTCACTGGTCGCCCCCCGGCACGGTGAGCTGGCCGCCGCCTCCGCCGTCGTACTGGGTGATGTCCTCAGCCGTCTTGTCCTTGAGGGCGTCCATGTTCGCGGCGCCGCCCCATACGATCGCCGCGAGGATGACGGCCATGATGGTCGGCCCGGGGGCTTTCGTCTTGAAGCCGATGACGAGAACGAAGAGGCCGCACAGGGCGGGAATTCCGACGTTGAAGATCAGGTCCTTGATGTCGTTGCCGAGACCGGTGCCGGTCTGGATCCAGCCGGCCGCGAAGGTAACGGTGTCGTGCACAGGTCTTCTCCTTGTCAGAGCGTGGGGTTGAAGGGCGACCGCAGCGCGGGCATGTCGGCGTTGATGACGCCGTAACGGCCGCCGACTTGGGCGGCAGCGGTCATCGGGACGGCCTGCGCAGGCGCACGGCCACCGTGATGCCGACTGCCACCGGCACGAGCAGCAGCGCCCGTCCCGGAGTGATCCCGGCGTGGTCACCCGTCGCAGGCTGGGCTGCCGGTGTGCCGCTCAGGCAGTAGTCGCGGGCGGCGCCCGCGATCAGGCCGCAGGCGTCGCTCCCCTCGGCGCGCGACGGGGCCTGCGCGCGGGAGGGGTGGCTGGCGGCGAAGGCGTGTCCGGTGTCGGGCCACCAGGTGTCCGGCACGCCGGTGAAGGCCAGGAGCAGGGTGCCGAGGGCGGCGGCCCAGACGGCGGACCAGGCAAGGGCGCCTGTCACGCGCTGGGCCAGGGGGCGGGCGAAGGTGTGGCTCACGGCTGGCTCCCCTGGGTGGCGGTTCGGTCGGCGGGCTGGGTGGTGGCGGGGGCGGGTGCGGGCGGTGCGCCGCCACCGGGGACGGCAGGCGTTGCCGGAGCCCCGGCAGCGGGGGTGGGGGCGCCGTCGAGGCTGGCGATCTCCCACCGGCCGGCCCGGGCCTTGAGCGTGAGGGCGTAGGTGAGCGGGACGCGGACCTCGTCGTGGCCGGTGGCGCGCGCCGCGACCAGCAGCCGGAGCGTGGTGCCGTCGCCGGGCACCGTCGTCACCGGCTCGGTTCCCTTCTCGCCCTCGATGGCGAGGGTGTCGACGGCGACCCCGGTGTACGGAGCGGGAGCGATCGCGCTGAGCTTCGTGCCGGGAGCGAGGTAGCGGTCAAGCTCGCCTGAGCCGGTGAGGTAGGCGCTGAGGAACTCGGTGACGGCTTGCGTGCGCGGATCGGTCGGCAGGGCTGGCCGCATCGGCCCGTAGATGAGGGCCGGTGCCCTGATCTGTTCCGGGGCCGCGACTTCGGCCGGCATGGCGAGGGCGGTGTAGCCGTTCGCGCCGCTGGCCGTGGGGGCGGTGGCGACCGGCACCTGGAAGTACCGCACGGCGGACGCCGTCTTGGTGTCGTCCTTGTCCTCCTGGTGGGGCGGCCTGGCCGAGGCCTTGGTGTCGGTGATGCGTGCGGCCACCGTGACTGCCCAGACGCCGGGGGCGGTCTGCCGCAGTCGCACGACGGTCAGCTGCTCGACGCGCCGACGGCCCGAGTCGCCTTCCAGCCGCAGCCCGGTGGCGTCCGGGTAGTAGGCGGCGAGCTTCGCCTGGTCGTCCTCCCCCGCCTCGATGAAGGCGGCGGCGAAGAGCTGAGCGAAGCCGGCCGCGCCCTGCGCTCCGGTCGCGGCCGGGGCGGTGGCGGCCGGCCTCTTCTGGGACGGGCCGGCTTGCGCCGGTGCCGACAGGTACGCGGCCGTTCCCAGCAGAGGCCCGAGGATGAGCAGCCCCCAGGCCGCCCAGCGGATCGCGACGGACAGGTTCGCCTGGGCGCCCGTCGACCAGCCGGCCACGTCCTGCGGGCCCTCGTCGATGTCCCAGTCCAGCGAGTCGCCCTGGTCGCGGCGGGCGGCATCTTCCTGGGGAGGGCGGCGGGTCCATACGCTTTTCATGCCGCACCGCCGATGGGCAGGAGGCTGTGGCCGGCCAGTTCGGCGACGCGGCGGCGCAGTTCGGCCTCGGGGCGTTGCTGCAGCACGTGCAGGGAGGCGAGGACGTCGGCGGCGTCGTCGGTGAGGAAGGCCCGCAGGCGGTCGTGGGTGCGGGTGTCGAAGGGCTGGCAGACCAGGGCGGCGCCCAGCTGGATGAGCAGTCGATGGGCGCGGGTGACGCGCTCCTCGTCGGCGTCCAGGGGCGCCTTGGTCGTCTGGGACATGGAGATCTCCTTCTCGAGCAGCGAGCGGACGATGGCCGGGGGGAGAGCCGGGGTCATGCGGCGCACCTCAGCTGGAGGGCGACTGTTGTCAGGCGGGCCACAGCGCGCGAGCGGCGCCGCTGCCAGGCACCCGCGGTGGTGCCGACGCGGGCTGCGGCCTCGGCGTCCGGGATGGCGGACGTGTAGTGCCAGGCGATGGCGCGGCCGTCCACGGGTGAGAGGGCGCCAGCGTCCATCGCGTCCAGCACCAGCTCGAGCAGCTCCAACCGGGCGCTGGTCGCCTCGGCCTCGCCGAGCGGACCGGCGGGGGCGAGGCCGGCGGCCACGGCAGCGGTGCGGATCGCTCCTGCCGCTGCCGCCTCGTCCGGGCCCGGAGTGCGGTCGGGCAGGTTCTCGGCGACGGCCAGGTCATCGCCACAGACCTCGCGGTCTGCGGCGAGCTCGGCGCAGACGTAACGCAGCGTGTCCAGGGTCAGGTTCGCGGCGGGCCGGCCGGGCCGCGTGTGGATACGGCCGGAGCGCGCTACCTCGAAGAGAGCGGCCACCGTCGTATGGCCGATGTCGTCGAAGGAGCGGCCACCGAAGGAGCGGACCTGGCCGCGAGTCAAGCGGACGGCGGCCGGCAGCATCGCCTGGACGACGACGCGGGCGGCCAGGATGGCCGATCGGTCACGGCCAGCTGCGCGTCGCAGCAGGGCACGCAGCACCGTGTCGGTCAGCTCGTCGCTCAGGTGACCGTCACCGGGCCGGAGCGCGGCAAGCAGGTGGGCTGGGCCGAGGGTGCGCAGCCAGGAATCGGTCACCCCGTCGGTCTCGGCGGCGACGGCATCGGCCAGCCGATCGGTCACCAGCCAGTCGGCCACGGCGGCCTGGACATCAGCGTCGGCGCACAGCGCCGCCCACTCCGCGTCCAGGCGGTAGAAGATCCCGCCGGCGGTGTGGGCGGGGCGTGGTACGTCGAGCACGGCACGTCTCCTCTCGGATCTCGTGCCGAACTCTCCTCACACCGGCTTGCCCGAAGGCTTGCCCAACCCCCTAAAAGAGCAGGTGACAGGCTTGCCCGGATACGGGGCAAGCCTCCGGTGACCGATTGGGCAAGCCTGCCGGGTGGTTGGGCAAGCCTCAATGACCGGGCCCTGCAACTGCGGGCAAGCCTGCCGAGGAGGTGGGCAAGACTGCCCCTGCGGGAACGGGAGCAGCGGGCGGAAGGCGTGGACCGGCCACGGCGACGTCGTGGCCGACGGCCGGCGGAATGGTCATGACCGATGGCCGACGAGGGCGGAACCGGTCATCGGTCACGGGCCCGGCCGGATCGGCCACGGGGACATCGGCCATCGGTCATCGGTCATCGGTCATCGGTCAGGGCAGTCAACCGCCCTAGACCGTCACGGGGGCTCACCGAACATGGCGGTGGCCGACAACCGGGACCCGGTCATCGGCCACCGCGCTCCGGGGCGTTCGGTCAGGTCCGCACGGACCGCAGGTGCGCACGCCCCTGCTGCCGTCGCTGCTCGGCCAGATACTCGGACGCGGCAATCACGCGCCGCTGTCCTGTCTTCGGGGACGCCCCCAGGCGGCGGGCTACCTCGGCGCCCGAGAGCTTCTGCCCAGCCTCCTCGGCCTCGGCAAGCCACCCAGCGACGGTCACAATCTGTTGCTGAACGGGGTCCAGGTCAGGCTCGTCGGCCTGCTGCTCGGGCAGCCGCGCGGTCGCCGCTCCGGTGTCGGTGACGGTGGACTCCCACACGGCGTGCCCGCCGGCGGCATGCTCTGCGGTCCGGGCCGCGGGCACGCCCCGGGATGTCTGCTGCGGCACTCCCCCGTCGGCCCCGAGCTCGCCGACCACGGAAGCTGTCGGCACCGGCAGCGGCTGACGGACGGACCGCTCGGCATCCACCGGCACGGTCGGCCCGGTGTGGGTCACCGGGGTGGACGGCTCGAAGAAGGGGTGCGGCGCACTGACGGCCGGGCGGTCAGCGGCCTGCACCGGGCCGGGAGAGACGCCGGTCTGACCGGCCGCACCGGTCTCCGTGTTGTCGGGTGCCTCGGCCACTGCGGGCTGGTCATCGGTCACCACCTTTTCGATGGCTGGGCGGCCATCGAGGAGTTCCCGTGGCGTGGCCGACGGTCCAGCCTCCGGCCGGCCAGTGTCGGGCGTGCGGCCTTCAGGCCCGGCGACTTCGACCTGACCGTCTTCAAGTGCTCGCCGGCGCTCACCGGCTACCGGTTCGGCTGCCGCCGCGTCGGCGCGCTCCACCGTCCCGGCGGTGCTCAGGTCCAGGCCGGCCTCCTTCAGGAGGTGCGGCGCGGTCTGGGCGAGCGGCACACCGTACCGGGCGAGACGCAGCGGCATCAGGGACTCCACCGGCGCCTTGCGGCGCCAGCGGCGTCCGTACCGCGCCTCCAGCTGGGCCTCGTAGACCAGGCGGTGCTGCTCTAGCTTCACCGCTTGTTCGTAGGAGCGGATCTCCCACAGCTTCATCCGGCGCCAGAGCAGGAAGGTCGGCAGAGGGGAGAGCAGCCAGCGGGTGAGCCGGACGCCTTCCATGTGCTTGTCGGCGGTGATGTCGGCGATCCGGCCGACCGCATGGCGGGCGGCTTCGACCGCCACCACGAACAGCACGGGGATGACGGCGTGCATGCCGACACCCAGCGGGTCCGGCCACGCGGCGGCGCCGTTGAACGCGATCGTGGCCGCAGTCAGCAGCCAGGCCGTCTGCCGCAGCAGCGGAAACGGGATGCGCAGCCAAGTAAGCAGAAGGTCGAGTGCCAGCAGGACGCAGATGCCGGCGTCGATGCCGATGGGGAAGACGAGGGAGAAGTCGCCGAAGCCCTTCTGGACGGCGAGCTCGCGGACGGCCGCGTACGAGCCTGCAAACCCGATTGCGGCGATGATGACCGCGCCAGCGACGACGACTCCGATGAGGATCCGGTGCGTTCGCGTGAGCAGGACTGGTGACTTTCCCTTGGTCATCCTCCGCCCCTCCTGCATCTGCATCAACTTGTTCACACTCTCACGATGGGTCACCCGTGTTACTCGTTCGACGAAGTACGTCGCGGATCGTCAGCGAATAGTGATCACTGGGTGGGGTGGATCGGGTAGGCGGCGTGGCAGCAGGAGCACCTTGATGGGGCCGGTGCTCAGGAGCCATGGCGTTGCGCCTCGACTGGGGGCGAGTTTTACCGCGTAAAAGTCAGGGTTCGGCCGCCTGATGCTGACCGCACTGCGGGCAGACTTTTACGCGGTAAAAACTGCGTGGCCTTCAGAGGGTGTCGAGGAGGCCTCGGGCAATCTTCTGTACTGCGTCGGCTGGACAGCGCTCCAAGATGAAAGCGATGACGGCATCGGGGTTCGCCCAATCGACCGGGGCATCAGGCCTGTCAGGGGCCGGCGACTCGACGCGAGGTTCGGGAACGCTCTGCTGCGCCGTTGGCGCTGCAGAGCTCGGTCCCCTCTCAAGTGGGGGCAACGTTTCCATGGGAACCGCTGCAGCCGGGGAGCGCTGAGGCTGATCCTTTTTGGCGGCAGCGGCGGCGCGGCCCCTTACGGGCTTCGGCTTCCGGGCCTGTTCAGCTTCGCGCTCCGCCATCTTGGCTTCGACGAAGGCCGTCTGCTCCTCACGGGGGAGTGTGCCCGCCTTACGCGCGATCGCGATGGGCACCTCTCTAGCTGCGACGCGCTCCTGGATCGGCTCGGGCAGTTTGAGGAGCGCACGCCGGGTGGAGATCCATGAGTCGTTGACCGCCCCGCCCAGCACCGTTACGACTGCGGCAGCGCTGCCGTGGAATGCCACCAGCGCTTCGATGGCCTCGGCTTCCTCGATCGGGGTCAGGTCCTTGCGGAAGTGGTTTGCGCTGAGGGCTGCCGCGAGAAGGTCTTCTCGGGTTCCTGCCGACGAGTCGTCAACTGTGATCCGCAGGTCGATGCCAGCCTTGCGCGCTGCCCTGAGTCGGCAGTGGCCGTCGATGACGACGTACTCGTGGTCAGCGGGAACTGCGTCCTGGTGCTCAGGGTGCGCAACCAGGAACGCCAGGCGAGTCATGACGGTAGCCGTCTGGATCTGCCCGACTTCCCGCATATTCCGAGCCAGGCTGTCCAGATACTCCTCATCGAACTCCCGGCGCGGGTTCTCCGGGTTCTCGGCGACGAGGTCAGGCGAAACGGAAGCCGGGGGAGCGCCCACTACAGAGTCGATGATCTGTCCGCGCGTGCTACGAGGTGCTCGGGCGGAGCCGAATGCAGCGCTGGGTCCGGTGCGTTCGGCCGCAGTCTTTCGACGGTCGGGACTCAAGAGGTGATCTCCTTGACGATCTGGCGCATGACGCGTGACTGGGCGCAGGCCGGGTCATAGGCGAGGAGCGGCCGGCGTGCACGCGCGGCTTCCCGCTGCTCCTTGCGTCGAGGGATGACTCCTATGACGCGGGGTTCTTCGAGGGCGTACCACTCGTTGAGCGAGCTGGTGACGACGTGTCCGTCGCGGGCGTCGTAGAGATTGACCACGAGTCCGAGGTAGGTGGTCGTGATCCGCCAGTCGATCATGCCGTCGTCGATTTGCTCTACGAGCATGGTGTAGGCGTCGGCTGACGAGTCCTCTGCCTGCACCACGATGATGATCCCGGACTCTCCTTCCCGCTCGCCGTCCCGCTCCCGGCCGTAATAGATCGCGGCATCCATCGCCATGCCCAGGCTCGGCGGGCAGTCGATGATGATGACGTCGTAGTGCGCCTCAAGGGGTTCGAGGGCATGCTCGAGGGTGGCTTGCCGGTTACGGGCAGCCGAGATCATGACGTCCAGCAGAAAGGCGTCCTGACAGGAAGGCAAGAGATCCAGGCGACCGCCGAATCGCTCGTCGTCCACGGGGACAACGAGGTCATGGATGTCGCCGGTGACCTGCCGAGACATGAACTTCGCAAGGCTGGGACCGTTCGCGGGGAGCTGCTTGACGCCAAGCTGCTTGCTCAGGTGGCCCTGCGGGTCGTAGTCCACCAGCAGTACCCGCAGCTGCGGGGCCTCGTATGCATCATCTGCCTCGACGGGCGCGGGCGCTCCGGCCTCGGGTTCTTGCTCAGTCAGGAGGGCTGCAAGCCGGGCAAGTTCGGCGTCGCCAGGAAATGCCCCGCCAGCGAGACGGGCGAGTTCGGCATCCTCAGCAAAGGCAGCTCCCAGGCCGGCCGTGACCGCGGTCTTCCCCACACCCCCTTTCTGGTTGCAGACGATGAGGCGGCGCGTGGTGCGCTCGAGCGGCTGGTGGCGGGGGGAGGGGTGTGTGGTCAGCCAGAGGGTCACTGCCTGAGCGAGCCCCTGAACGTACGGAATTCCTCTCTTGCTGCACTCCGCCTTGAACTGCGAGGTGCTCGCTTCCGTGAGCCAGGTCGCGAACGGCGGTGCTCCCGCCGTGTCGACCTGGGGAACCACCCCGTGCGGAGCGGCCTTCCACTCGCTCATCGCATCGGCCACAGCGTCTTGGATGTCCACGCGGAGTTCTGCCGCGCGGATCTTGAGATTGGCTTTCAGGGAAGCTGGCAGCTTGAAGGTAACCTTCTGCCTATCCCCTTGATCATCTGAGGGCAACATGAGGCGAGCTTACTTACCTCAACGAGGTTTGGGGAAGTTGGCGCGCCGCTGTACGCCCCCCTGAGGGCCTGCGACAGCTGCCTCCACCCCTTCACACCGGCCGTCGCGAGATCGGCCGCGTGAGCCCCTGTTCTGAGGGTCACCTTTCTGGTGACTTGGGAAGTATGGGCACCTCACATGCCTGAGCCGGGCATCACCAGTGCCCGGACCTAGGGAGGGCGGCACGGCCGACATCGGGAGGATCGCCGGGCAACTTCCGAGACCACCGCGGCCGCGTGCGATGTGACCGCCCAGAGCCGTCGACGAGCGAACAAGCGATAACCGCACGGTAAGTGAAGCCGGACGCCCCGCTGCGTCCCTGAACAGCTGCGTAGCAGTGCTGGGCCGTCGGTCACTTCCAACGGAAGAAGAGCTGCTCACCCGGTCCGGCGCCCAGACCGATCGGACGCCCTGTCAGGACGAATCCCACATCTGTGGTCTCACCTGAGTTGAGCACGGTGAACCCGTGGCGCGCGTAGTACGGGCCCAGAGCGCGTTCGATCTCACTGCCGGGCCGATGCGTCGGCCGGGCCTTGCTGGACAGCCACTTCGCGCAGCGCAGCAGCGGTGAGCGCCAGGACCGCGGCGATGACCCGCGGCTCCTCTCGGAGTTCGTAGATGATCCCGAGCATCCGCTCCCGGCCCGCGGCGCCGTACGGCACCTGCTCCAGCACCCGCCGGACGGTCTCCCGGGCCCGGCCGGTGGCGGCCACCTGGTCCTCGACGTGCCCCAGCTCCTCGTCGAGCCGCCCGCCGAACAGCGCCCGCTGTTCCTCGGCGGCGGCGAGGACGGTGAAGACGTCGGCGTCCGCCGGGACCAGGCAGTCCAGATCCGGGACGCCGGCGGGGGTGCGCAGGTGGGCCGGGCAGTCCTCGAAGACGATGACAGCCAGGCAGAACTGGGCGACGTGAAGGGTGTGGAAGGGCGAGAAGTCCGCGGCGTGCGCGGCCAGGACCGGCAGGCCGGCCGTCAGAGAGGCACCGGGCCGGGACTGGGCGAGGGTGTACTCGGCAGCGCGCTGCTGCACGATCGTCCAGTAGTGGTTCACCAGCGGTCTCCGTCCCAGTCGTCGTCATAGTCGGCGTACAAGCCGGTGTCGTCCGGGGCGTTCAGCGTGACCACCGCATCCCGAGGGCCGACAGTTCCCTCACCCGCTCGGGCGCCAGTTTGTTGCCCTTCACACGCTGCTGACTGATCCAGGCACCCAGCCGTACAGACTCGCCGTTGATGTACTCGGTGTGGCTGCGGGGGACTTCCAGGTTCCCCTCGCGCTGGTGGTACTGCCGGGCGGCGGCCAGGTTCTGGGCCCACATCTCGGCCCGGGTGCGCTTGGCCGGCGCGGCGGTGATGTGCAGCATGCTGGTGAGCATCCATTGCTGGGTCGCGGTCAGCTTGGTGAATCCGGCGCGCTGCGCGGCGGCCCACTTGCCCAGGTCTTCTCCGTCCGCGATGGCCACACCGGCCTTGTCGGGCAGAGTGCCGCCGGCCTTGATGTGCAGCCAGGCGAGCCGGAACGCGCGTTGCCAGTCGATGCTCCACGCCGGACACCAGCCGGGGTCGATGTCCTCCAGTGCCTGGCGCCGCTCGGCGGACAGGGGGGCCGTGCCGCCCTGCGGCTCGGGCAGGCCCTCGGCGCGGCAGCGTTCGAGCTCGGCGGCCCGGCGCGCGGCTGCACGCTGGTTCTTCAGCCAGCGCCCTACCGGGTACTCGCCGACGACGGCGTCCACGGGTGCGGCGAGGCCCACTTCGTGCTCGTCGGCCCAGGCCGCGGCTGCGGCCAGGCCCTGTTCGAAGCTGGCGTCGAAGTGTGACCACACCATGCCGAGGGCCTGGAGCTGGGCTGCGCGGTCGGTGTCCAGGCGGTCGACGTTGTAGTGCCGGCGGCAGTCGGCGAGCCACACACCCAGGGGGAATTCGGCCGGGGACCAGTTGGCGGGGGTGCGGTAGCCGTAGGGCACGCGCAGGTCCTGGTGCTCGGCGGCGTAGCGCTGTGCGGCTTGGATGCCGCGTCGCCAGTGCACCCGCTCGGGGTTGAGCACGCGCAGCTCGATGAACGCGGCCAGCTGGCGTGCGTCGCGCGGCGCGGAGAACCGCAGCAGGTCCTTGGCTGGGCGGCTGGCGGCCGGGGTCCCGTCGCGGTCGGCGGCCTGGTTCACGTTCTCGTCGACGTGGGGGGTCTCGTCGCGGGGCTTGGGGAGGCGGGTGCGGGAGTTGCCCGGGTCGGTGAGCTTTTCGATGCGGGCGTCGTGGGCGCGCAGAGCGGCGAGCAGCTTGGTAAGACCGTTGTATGCGGGGGAGGTGAGCATGGCGTCCGGCGTCTCGCCGGGGGCGAGGAAGGCGGGGACGACGAGGGTGGCGATCTTCCCTTCGCCGGGGTGCATGCGCAGCGCACGGCCGACGGCCTGGACCAGGTCGGGCATCGAGCCGCGGACGTCGCAAAAGATGACGGCGTCGCATTCGCGGGTGTCGACGCCCTCTCCGAGGACCTTCACGCTGGCGATCAGCCGCAGCCTGATCTCGGTGCTGTCGTCGGTCGTCTCGGCGGCGAACTGTCCGAGTACGCTCCGCCGGTGTGCGGGCTTGTGCTCGCCGTGCAGCCACTCCGCCCACACCTCGGTCTCGGCCGGGTACAGGTCGGGGGCCTCGGCATGCAGTTCGCCGGCCTTGCTGGGCAGGCCTAGGGCGAAGGCCTCGGCCTCGGCGACGCGCTGGTGGAAGGAGAGCACGCGGCGAAGGTCTTCCTTCGCTGTCACCTTCAGCGTCGCAGTCTGCAGCGCGCCCAGCCGCTTGCCGCGTACCTCTTCGCTGCCGTCGCCGGCGGTACGCAGTGCCGAATTCAGTGCCGGGTCCTGCACATCGACGACCAGGACCTGGTACGGGGCGACGATGCCCCGCTCGATCGCCTCTTCCAGCGAGAGGTGAAACGCGACCCGGCCGAACAAACCCTCGGGGTCGTCCAGCATCGAAGCGACCAGCTCACCCGGGCCGCGGCGGCCGCCGGGCGCGTCGTCATCGGCCTCTCCGGCCTGCCACACGCGCGGTGTGGCGGTCATATAGAGGCGCCGTTCGGCGGGGATGCGGGTGTTGTCGTGAACGACGGCCCAGGGCTTGCCGATCCGGCCGGAAACCCGGTGCGCCTCGTCCACGATGATCAGGTTCCACAGCGGCAGGCCCGCCGTGTGGGCCTTCTCCAGCAACCCCAGGCCGAGGGAGGCATAGGTCGCGAACACGGTGACGCGGCCCGCGCGAGTGAGCTTGACCAGCTCGTCGGCGTCGGTGGTGTTGGGGAATCCGACCTCCTCCGACTTGAGGGAGGAGACACCGAAGAACGGTCCGGGCCGGCCTCCGTCGCGCCAGGCTCGGGCGGTCTGCTCCAGAAGGTCGAGCGAGGGGACCAGGACCAGGACGCGGTCGGCGTTGAGTTCTTCGGCGGTGTGCACGGCGACCAGCGTCTTGCCGCTGCCGGTGGCCATGATGACTTGGGTCCGCAGGCCTGCCGGTGGCAGCGGCGTGCCCGCCGGCAGCTCGAGCTCGCGCACCGTGGCGACGACCGCCTCCGCCTGGTGCTCCCTCAAGGGCTTCAGCATCTTTGTGTGTCCCACTCTCTGCGCGTTGGATGAGGCTTCCAGGTAGGGACCGTTGCCGTCCAGCTCACCCCAGGGTTTCTCATACAGCTGGGCGGGGGAGTGGCGGCCGGCTCAGCGGTCGTGGCCGCCGACGGTGCGCATGCCGGAGAATCCGTCGTGGACGAGCCGCGGCACGGGAGGGGCCGCTCGTGCCAGCGCGGCATGGGCGAAGGCGTGTGGTCGGCACCGGGGCGCTGGCCTGGTGAGTGGTCGGCCGGTCAGGAACACTGGACGGGCTGGGCCGGCCGCCGTGGTCTGGCGCCAAGGCGACAGCGGCACGCCGCCCGTCTTTACGGCGTAAAGCTCTCGTCAGAGCGGTCCGTCCTCGTGCAGATCTCCGTCCGAACCACGACGGGCCAGCATTTGTGCAATGTCGGCGTCCTGCTCCTCTTGCCAGGCCAGGTACTCCTGCCGGATGTATCCGCGGGGGAAGGCGGCCCACTGGGCGTCATCGGGGGCGATCGGCCCGATGCTGGTGCCGTGCTCGATGTCGTAGTCGATGAGCCTCTGGATCGGCCGCAGGGCTCCGGTCTGCGCCTTCCCATCGTAGGGGTGGGCGTTCAAGGTCTGCCGGTCACCGAGGGCGGCGTACCGCAGCAGCCACTCGCGCGCGGGGATCGAGCGCCGCAGCCGCATCAGTTCGTCTGCTTCCAGGCGCAGGGGCGGCGCCGGGGCGTAGGCGACTTCGGGGGAGGGGGGGCTGGTCATGAGGTCGATGGCTCCTGTGGGTTCGCATGTGGAGGGTGGAGTTGTTGCCGCTCACCGGTGGGCTGCCCCCTCTTGGGGTGCCGCACATCGAAGCGTTCCGAATACCCCTATTATGCATAGTAAGAGTATGCATAGCAAGTAAATTCCTTCGGGTTGCCGCGGGGTCAATCTGGGCGACGGCGTCCTCGACCAGCTCGAGATCGGCCGCCGCGCGGACGGGATGTGATGGCGTGCCACCGGGGCGGGGTGCCGGTTGGTGACGGCCGAATGTCCCCAGGCGTGGAGTGCGCTGGGGGTGTCGCGAGTGCACGAGTTCGCCGCGCGTCAGGTCGGCGTCGGTACATCACGTACAGCTTGGGTGTACCCCCCGCGGTGGGGTCGTCAGGCCGGGTCGGGCGGCCGATTGCCGCTGAGTGACTGGAGTGTCGGCCGCCCCGGAAAATCGAACGGGCGTATGATTCTGGCTATGGCCGAAACCGACTTCCCCGATGATCTTCGAGCTGCGCAGACCCGTCTCCACCAGGCGACCTCCGAGCTGGCCGCGCTATGCCGGAACCTGCCTTGGAGCGTCGAGCCGCTGCCTGGCTGGCCCGGGATCCAACACCCGCACACCGGGGAGGTCACCGGCGGCCGCCAGGACAGTCCGGGCTGGACCGAAGAGGAAAGGGAAGCGGTCGCCCGGCTGCGAAACGAGTGCCTCGACCTGTCCCTCTGCATCAGCACCCACCCCTACTGGTACAAGATCGAGGCCGAGAAGCGCGCGCAGGCCCGCTCGGAACTGAAGAACCTCACCCGGCAGGTGGTAGTGCCAGTCTCGGACGTCACCGAAGCCGCCTGACCGAAGCCGACGATGCCCCCCAGGGCTGGATCGTGTCCGATCGACTGCCTCCCCCGTACCTGCCCGACGGCGAGCGCAGCTCAGCGGCGACGCACCACGCGGCGGTGCCTCCGGCCGACAGCCGACGCCGTCCTACGCGGCCGAGACGACCGCGCGCACCTGGGCCAGGCGGTCGAGGAGGCCGTCGGCACCCCAGGCCGCGATCCCCCGGGCCGCTGCGGAGACGGCGAGTACGGTCGCCCGGTCCTCCTCCGCCAGCCCCTTCCACGGGCCTTCGCCACCGTCTCCGGCGAGGCCCCAGACGGCGGCGGCGACGTCCTCGGCCATCGGCACCGTGGACAGCCACTCGATCCCCGCCGGCGGCATCACCGCCCGGCTGCGGAACGAGAACGCGGGGTCGGCACGAACGGCGTCGGCGAGCATCCCGTCGAGCTGCTGGAGCATGTAGCCGCGGGCCAGCTCGTCGCCCTGAAGTCGCGCGGCTGCGACCTTGTCGACGTCGCCGGCGACGTACGCCATCACGAGGTCGACCGCCCTCGTCTCCCCCTCGATCTGCTGCACCGGGATCCTCTGCTGCATCGTCATGCCGTGCTCAACGAGCACCAGGAGCAAGGGACTCACCCCTGCTTGAACGGATCTCGATAGATCCCCCACCACCTATGCATCACGAGACCGACGGCCGCCACCACCGCGTGCACACACGAGGGCTCGGGCACCGCAAGCCCCCGGCCGGGTGCGGGCACCCGTGATGTTCATAAGCCATGTCCCAACACCCATGGGTGTCCCGGCGCGTGCGCGTCCCACGCGGCGTTCCCGCACGTCAGGGTGTGGGGTGTCCCACGGTGTCCCATCTGGCGGTGGCCACTGGGCGGATGCGGGATGGGCCCAGCAAAGTCAGTGGGGGAACCGGGGAGACGCGGGCCGGCGTCACCGGACCTGTCGTCCGCCGACCGCCAGACGAGGGGAACAGGAGAGGAAGCGATGCGTAAAACCACGTCGTTCGCCGCTGCGGCGGCTGCGGCCGCCGCCCTTACCTTCGGCACCACGACCGTCCCGGCCGCCGCCGACGCATCGGCGGGAGCCGCGGCGCGCTGCTCCATCAAGGCCTTTGGCTATCAGGGTTACTACAAGTGCGGAACGGACGTGTGGAAGGGGTACATCGACTGGAACGACGACGGTCGGACGGACGAGGTATTCGTGATTGCCCCAGATCGCACCATCTGGCACACGTGGAAGAAGGCCGGGGGGTGGAAGGTGATGCCGGGCAATGGCCGTGCGGACAACATGGTGGGCGAGAACCACGTGGGTGGCGGGCGCCGCTGCGTCGTCGTCTATGTCAATAAGGGCTACCACTACTGGCAGAACTGCTTCTACAAGGGCAAGTGGCACAGCTGGAAGCAGACCGGCTGACGTTCGGCCGACCTCGCGGGCCGCGTGATCGCCCACACCGGAGCGCACCTGAGCAGGCACGGCGGCGAGGAGGTGCGTTACCGGCTCATCAACCCTCTATGCCGAGGACTCGAGCGCCGGCGCTGCGTGTGCGTTCAGCCGGTCACCTGATCTGTTGCCAACGTCTGATCAGGTCGTGGAGCGCGAGTGCCAGGCGACCTCGACGTCCAACAGCTGCTCCTGCACTAACTGAGCCATGCCGTCCGCCTGGTTACGAGGCAGTCTCAGCAACGAGCCTATAGCTGCCGATCAAGACGGGTTCTACCGCCGCCCACCGGCCGATGGCCGAGACGCCGGCTCCTCTGAAGGAGCGGCACCGGGCGGCGGTCGGATCGTGGCCGAATAGGTGGCGGCGAGTGAGAGGCATGCGGCCGGCGTCGGGCCGGGGCGCTCGGCCGCAGGGTGAAGGCACCGGGGTCGACGCGCCCTGGGCAGGGCCCTGGCTCTTCCGCCCCGCGCCAGGCCGCGCAGGCCGACCTGCCCGCGCCGGGGGATGCCGACCGGAGTGGAGGTCTGGGTAGCGGCGAAGCCCTCCAGTGGCCACCGGCGTTCACTGCTTCTCCATGCCTGGCCCCTTCTTCCCTGGCGGCGGCTGCCGAAAGTCAGCGGCTCCAGTCCTTGAGCCCCGCAGCGATTTGCCGTACGCCGATGCGGCCAGCAGCGGCCTGCTCGACAAGGTCGATGGCCTCCTTCGAGTTCACGTTGACCGTGAGCCCGGAGGCGTGGAGGTATGCCGCAGCCACAGCGGCGGCGAACAGCTCGTTGGAGTGCTCGAGGGCCGGCACGCAGACGAGCTGCTGCAGCAGGGCTGCGGCCCGGTGATGCGGCTGGTTGTAGACCGGCGTATCCATCACGCGGAACCCGTGCCGGGCCCGAGCGGCCTCGAGAGCACCCCAGTCGACGACCTCTGGGTCCCCAGGCAGCTCCCGGTGCGCGATGTCGAGCAGCCAGGGCAGATCAATCTGAAGGATCATGTCGTGGACGTGGTTCAGGCGGCGTCGACGCTGCGGCCGGTGGGGCCCCCGAAGCGTTCTGCGAAGGCCTCGGCGTGCTGGCTGATGAAGGACCGGGCGCCCTCCACGAAGCGGACCCGCGTGAGGTCGGCGTCCAGGACCTGGCCGACGTACGCCTCGGCGGCCACGCGCTTCTCCGCCGCGGCGCGCTGCAGCTGCTCGTACGCCTCGTCGCTGATCTCGATACGGATTTCCCGAGCCATGCCCCCACGGTACCGGCAGGCCACCAGTGGCGGCAGTCAAAGCCCACAGTCAGCTGAATGGGCAGCGTGGGGATGCTGTGCCCGGTGGCGCCAGGAGCCGTCGGCCAGCCGAATCGGCTGCCAGATGGCTGGGGCCTGGCCGGGCCTCAGCCATCTGAAGTCACCCGACGGATGGAAGCGGGGCTCGAAGTACAGCTACCCGGTTCACAGGTTCTCGCGCCACGCTCGGATTTCCAGGCCGACGATCGGTGTTCCGGGCTCGATGCGGCCTGTCTCGACCAGCCACCGTTGCACCGCAGCGGCGACGTCCCCGCCGGCGGCATCGACCATGGCCTTGAACTCAACCGCGTCAAAACCCTGCATCCCGGATCCCGGGCCCCCGGTGTTGTTGGCGTAGGCACGCTCCTCCGTGCCGTCACGCCGCTGGACGACGTTACGGCGCACGCCGGGGGAGTCGGCCAGGCGACCCGCATCGTGGGTGAATGCGCCCTTGCGGGCCCGGACCGTGAACGCGATCTTTCCCCGGTTCACGGCCGCGTCTTCCACGACGGGGCGCAGCCGACTGGCCCCCGATGCGATGTGCTGGCGGCCGGCCTTGGCCAGGGACGACGACCACTCCTTGAGGGGCTTGCCGTCGGGCCCGATCACCGGCCTGCCCCGCTCGTCCTTGACCGTCTGCTCGGCGCGGATGCGGTTCTTACCGCGCACCCGGGCCTTGTAGCCAGCCTTGTTCAGCCGCGGCTGGACATGTCCGGCCGCCAGGGCCTTGAGACTAGCGATGTCGCGCGGGCCGCCGGCCTGGACCTCCTGGACCACGGCGCGCAGCGCCTCCACCATCGACGCGCCCTTGTTCTTCGTGAAGAACTGGCTGACCAGGGACGGGTCGCGCCCAAGGATCTCCCCGACCTGCTTCTTGTTGAAGCCCGCATCCAGCAGATGCTCGGTGAGCCGCGCCGCCTCGTTGCGCTGGGCACGGCGGCCGCCGGCGCTCCGCCTCCTTCGCGGCGTCACGCCGCCACCCCCTCGTCCTCGTCAACGCACTCGTGATCGCAGTACGTCGCGGTGTCGTCGTCGAACTGATCGTCCCCGCCGGCGCCGCAGCTGTGGCACTCCCATTCGGCGCTCCAGGTCACCTCTCCGCCGCGGTCGCAGTCGTGCCCGGAAGACGCGGTGTCCTCGTCGTCCCACACCGCCTCACCGGACGCCCCGCACTCCGGGTGCTCCCACCTGCCGCCCCATGCCACCTCAGCGTTCACAGCTCCTCCGCCTCCAGAGCGGCACGACCCAGGCCCTGCAGCACGTAGAACTCCTCATCGGTCGTGGGGGTCGTCTGCTCCCACGCCATGGCGCCCTTGAGCAGGTAATCGCCCGGCTCGCCGCTGTACGGCCAGTCGGGGCGCACCGAGCTGTAGATGGCATCGGTCCGGAACGCGAGGATCGATCCCGCCGGCAGGTGCAGCGCCCCAGCGCGCGCGGGCTTGCCCGTCGCCGGGTCCTTCGAGCCGGTCGGGCCGGACAGCAGCGCGGCCCGGGCCGCCGACCACACGCCGGCCGCCCACTCCGGGTGCGCGTACGGGTCGCGGGCGAAGCCGCCGTTACGCTCCCAGGTGACGTGCGTGTCCGTCAGGCCGGTCAGCCGGGCGCCGTCCGGGATCTCCGGGACCTCGCCACCGGCACCGAGCTCGAGTGAGCCGGTGGTGATCCGCGGCCGCTGCGCGAACGTCCCGATCCCGTACAGCAGGATGCTGCGGACCGCGCGGGAAGCGAGCCGCGCGGCCTGACGCTGCCGCTCGTCACCGTGCACCTCGCCCAGGGCACGCAGCGAACGCCACGCGTCCTTCAGCTTGTTCGACCAGTCCTTGAGCGGGTCGCCCTTCTCCCAGACCAGCCCGTCGAGGATCTCCAGCTTCCAGGGCTGGAGCGGGTTACGCAGCGCCAAGTTGATCTCAGCGCCGCCCGCCCAGGTAGTGAAGGTGCGGCCGCCCTCGTACGGGTAGTGCCAGGACCGCTCCCCGGGGGCAGGCGCCGGCAGCAGCCCGACGTGGTCCCAGTCCTTCGGGATGGTCACCCGCACCTGCCAGTGGCTGGGGGAGAACAGCGCGTCGGCCTGTTCCTTCTCGCTCATGGCCGCGAACGCGGCCGCGGTCACCCGCTTCGGTACCCCGACGCCGGAGGTCCAGGTGTGCTTGGCGTAGGCGAAGGTGCGGTCGGCCTCGTACCAGCCGGGCACCCGCTCCGGCACGCGCGGCGGGGTGATCAGTTCGGTGCGGCCCTGCCCGGCGGTGGCGTGCAGCAGGCCGCGGATCTCCTGCGACATGACCGGGTAGCCGTCCGCCCACTTCGCGCCGGCCTTGGCGGGGATGGTCCGCGACCACAGGTCCCGGCCCGTCTGCGACGGCGAGCCCATCAGCACGACGTCGTCCCAGTGCCGGCGCAGGGCCTTCCACAGTTCGACGAAGGCGGCGCGGACAGTGGCCGGGTCGGCGCCAGCCGGGTCGAACCACTCACCCACCGACCTGATTTCGGTGTGCTGGTCCTTGCCGCGCTGCCAGCGGCCCACCGGGTTGCGGGGGTGGACCAGGTGGCCGGCCTGCCGGTCCTTGCCGCGCGAGGACTCGACCTGCCAGCCCTCCGGCAGCGGCCCGTTCAGCCACTCGGCCACGGCGTCCTTGAGGAACTGGTGCCGGGCGGCATTCTGGTGCCAGGGGTCGCCAGCCGTGATGTAGATGCGCTCCACGTCAGCGGGCACCGTCGCGTACACGGCGGTGAGGATCTCCGCGACGCTCGCGCGCCCCAGGTCCAGGGTGACCGTGCCGGCCTGCCATACGAGCACGCCGGTCGCGGTGTCCAGGAAGGCCATCTGCCGCGTGGCCTGCTTGAAGTTGGGCCGCTTCGAGGTCAAGTTCGGCTCGGCGTAGATCCAGCGGTCACCGGTGGCGCCTGCGGGGATCGACGGCAGCGTCCGCTCCTGCTCTCCGTCCGGCACGACCGGCGCTGCGGGGGCTGACGCGGGGGAGGGCTCGGGCGCCACGTTGCCCTCAGCGACGACTGCCAGGTTTTGGTCCTGGACCTCGGTGTCATCGATCTGCTGCCCGGCGTCGCTGGCGTGCACTGTGGGCTGTGCTGCGGGGCGCAGGGCGGGCGCGGGTGTCCCGTCCGGTTCCTTGATCGTCTGTGCAGGAGGATCCGGCTCGGCGTCTTCGTTGGAGACCGAATCGGTCGGTGATGGCTCCGCCGCCCGGCTGGCGGGTACGTCGGGACCGAGAGACGGGACCAGAGCAACCACGTCGATCACGGACAAGCCGGCAGACGTCGCGAGACGGTCTGCTTTTGCTTTTTCGTATGCACCCAGCGTCTGGACGTTGGCGTCACGTTCGGCGCGCAGCTTGTCGAGCTCGCTCTGGATCTTCGCCAGCTGCCGCTCACGCGGTTTGATCTCGTCGCGCACTTCGCGGAGCTTCGCGAGCCCGGCGGTATAGGCCTTGCTGTCCATCAGCAGCGTCCCTGGTAGATCGAGTGGGAAGCCCTCCGTAGGCGGCCGGAGCCGGCTTCATCAGGCGGGGCTTGTCACGGCGCGAGACATCAGTCGGTCTGAGCGTGACGGTTCCGTGCCTCATCTCGGAGTTCCTGCAGGCGGCGACCGCTGGGCAGGTGGATGTACTGGCCCCACCCGTTGATGTCGCTTCCCGTCTGCGCCTTGAGCGCTGGGGAGGGCTGCGCGAAGACGCGGCCGTCAGCAAGCTCCACCCAACCGTCAGCGGTGATGGTGGCCTCATGGGTGCGCTGCCGGCGGGGTTGGTGGTGCTGCAGTTTGTCGCCAGGCGCCGCCAGTCCGGCCTCAATGATGAACATCAGGGAGCCCGGGCCACGGACCACCTGCTCCGCATCCGGCTTCTGCTTGCCCAGAAGTTCGCGGCGTAGTACGTCGTTGGGGGTGTCGACGAGCGGTTCGCTGTGCCGCTGCAGGTAGGCGAACACCTCGTCGTCGATCTCAATTTTGCGCACAGCAACACCTCCACTTAAAACTTTACACTCCAAAGTCTGGCAGTTTTAAAGCGAGAGGGCAAGGTGGTTGCCGTGACACATGGACGACAGCGAACCCATGCGCACGCGCTACAGACGCGGTCGGCGGCGCCGACGGGCACGACGGGCTGAAATCAGGTGCCAGACCTGAGCGACCTCACCCTGTGGGAGCTGCTCGTAGAGAGACGTGGCGTAGAGGCGGTCTTGCTCGCGCAGGGCTTTCCAGCGGGGCAGGTCCCACTCCGCCAGCGGTACGAGAGCGTCGCGGTGTCGGGAGATCTCCTCCTCACAATCACACTCGCCCAGCTGAACGCGGATGCGCGCGTGAGTGGCGGCCGGCACGGGGAACTCAGCGATCATCCTGCCGAAGTCCTCCCTATAGTCCGGGTGGTCGGACCACATGCGGGCGATGCCCGCCAAGGTCCGCCACGTCATCTCAGCCTCGCCGAGACCGACCGCTCGGAGGTTGAGCCGTGTGTGCTCCGCAGCAAGCCCGGCCTGATAGGCGAGTACCGAAGCCATCCGTTCCACATCACTGGTAGGTGCCTCGGTGAGGTGGATGGCAAGACGCGCACGGACGAACCGCAAGGCATCCTCTACCAGCCGGCTGCTGAACGGCTCCGCAGCAAAGTTGCCAGGCTCCGGCAAACGGTAGCCAGCAGAGGAAACACCCATCCGACCCACTCCTCAACACTTGATCGATCTGCTGCTACTAGAACGGCGCATGAGCACTTTCGTCTCGGCCCTGCGCCGCCCACTCCCGCTCAGTCACATCGTTGAGATGCCCGTGCCGCTCCCGGCATGCCGAGCACAGGCCTGTCGGTTCCTCAGGTCGTACACGCCGCCTCGACGTACCGGGGATCCCGCAAGCACCGGCACACTCGGGCCACCCCAAACATGTAGGGCACTTGTCGTACCCATCGGCAAGAGCGGGGCTGCCGCAATTGACGCACTCGGGCAGGACTCGCTGCACCTTGCCCGTCCATGCCGGAGGCGTCCACGTAGCGGAATCCGACCGGCCGCCGTGCCAAGGCTCGCCACGGTCGGTTGACATCTGGGCGGGAATCGGGGGAGCAGATGCGGGCACTGGGCCGTCGGCTGCACGTCGCAGACGGCCAGCGATGATTGCCTCCCGACTCGTCTTGATCTCTCTAGGCCATGGCGGCCCCGCGATGACCTGGCGAATCTGTACGGGGCTCCAACCGGCCTCCAGAAGGCCGGTCACAACCAGACCCTGATCCTGCAAAACCTTCCCGGTCAGCAGAAACTCCGGACCACACTCCTGCGCGATCGCACTAAGGACCTCCACTCCCGGCGAAGTCTGCACAGTGGCCTTCGCGCCAGTCAGAAGCTGAGCAGCCGCTTCGCCAAGGTTCTGTTCCTCTAGGGCGACGCTGGTCCCGTCCTTCCCTCCGTCCGCTCTCGGGCGGCCTGAGCGATCCGCAGACGAAGGGGCTGCGGAAGGACGGAGGGACGGCTGCGGGTTCTCTGAGAGATCAATGAGGGTTAGGGGCTCATCCTGAGCCGGGGGTGGGCTCAGGATGAGCCTGGGTTGGGCCCAAGTTGAGCCGGGGGTGGGCTCATCTTGAGCCAACAGCAGGTCAGGGCCGGGCTCATCCTGAGCCTTCAGCTGGTCAGAGGCTCTACTCTTGGCCTTCTTGCGCTTCGTCGGCAGCGGGGTCTTCTCCGCGAACGTGAGCTGCTCGACGACGTTGTCGTCGTAGGCCGTCCTCGGCCGCGCCATTTGCTCCAAAAGTCGAAGATTCACCCGGGTCAGATTCGTGATCGGGTCGCCCGTGACCGGATGGACACGCCGCACCGAGCTGATGAGGCCCTTGTCGACCAACGACTTCTTCACGCGCTTGACGGTGGCGGCTGACGTCCCGCAGTCGTCCACCAGCCGCTTCTGCCCTGGCCAGCAGTAACCGTGATCATCCGTGCGGTTGCAGTAAGCCAGGAGCAGCAGCTTCTCGGCACCATCCAAGCCCGTGGCCGCGAACACGAGGCCCATGTGCGCGGCAGTCATCGCATAACCTCCGACACCCGAAGGGGAGCGCCCCTGTAGCCGCCCAGTACTCGAAGCTCAGCGAGCCGACGCTCGACGGGCACTGGGGTCCCGCGATCGGCCTGGTCAACGCGCAGCGATGCCTGCGTCGGTCCGCAGTGGCACATGGCACACCTCCAAGTGGATGTTGTGCCATGAACCTTGCTCGCCGGGGCTTGCCCAGGGGCTTGCCCAGAACACGGAAAGAGCAGGCGGGAGGCTTGCCCATCGCTGGATCTGCTGGGCAAGCCCGGAGCCGGCAATCCGGATGCGGGGTGCTTCGAGCTACCGGGGTCGCGCGGGGGTGCGACCGCGTCGGTGGCGGGAGTGCGCAGGTTTGACACGTACGGTCCCTTGATGAGGGAGCCGTGGATCAGCTGATCAAGGTGACGTGTAGCACCAGAGTGGGCCCGTGCTGGGCTTCACGCGGTGACGCCGTCTATTCTGATGGGTAGGTGACCAGACGGGCCTCGTGTCCAAGGCACCCGGCGCGGTCGCCGCGCTGACCACGACTCCGGTTGCTGCCAGGCTGGGGAGTCGCTTGATGGCCGCTCCTGTGTCCGCAGGGGCGGCCATTGGTCATTCACGCTGGATCTTGAAAAGCACGGTCGTTCTTCTCTTCAGCTCAGGGGTAGTGGGCGACGCGCCAGGCTGGCGCAGGGCACTAGGCATCGAAGTCGTATTCGAGGACGTAAGCCTGGGAGTCCAAGGTCATTTCGTTGACCTCCACGGCACGGCCCTCACCTGTGTATGCAGTTCGACAAATCTTCATCACGGGAGTGCCGCCGGACAGATTGAGGGCCGCCCTCTCGTCGTCGGACGGCATGCGGACCTGGATCTCCTCTCGGAAGTGGGCCGGCGCGAAGCCCAGGTCGGCGAGCCGTGCGTAGATGCCCCCAGGGCCTGTGTCCACCTCCGTGATGGCAGTCCCCTCGACGAGAGCAAGAGGCAGGTACGAGGTCGAGAGCAGTACGGGGCGGTCCTCAACGATGTGGCGGCGATAGCGGGCGAAGGCTTGTTCACCTGCCTCGAGTTGCAGGACGTCCGCGATCTTGTCGGGAGGCGTTACGGCGCCCAGCACTCTGCTCTCCGCGGTCAGATCCCGACTGTCGTCAGCGGAGAAGATGGAGGCACCGGATACCCACTGTTCCCGGGCGAGCCGGGCCACACCACGCCGACGGATCGGCGTGAACGGTGCAAGAACGAAGAAGCCAGCCCCCTTCCGAGACTCGACCACGCCCTCAGTCGCCAGCGTTCGCAAGGCCTGCCGAGCGGTCATGACGGCTACGCCGTGCTCCGCAGCCAGGGGGTTTTCGCCTGGAAGTCGATCGCCGGGGCCGTACTGGCCCGCGTCGATCGCCGCCTTCAAGGCATCGGCAATCTGCCGGTACATCGGTTTCTCGCGCTCTCGGCCAGTCACTCCCTCTCCCTACCTCGCTAGCGATCCTACGGCCCAAACGAAACGCCGATCACGGCGGCATCCGACACGGATCCTACATCGATAGCGAGGTGTTGACATCTATAGCGATGAGGCGTTTCCTGTTTCTCGAAACGTCGCTAGCGAGGTCGAAAACGGACGCCTAGCGCAGCGGCACAGCCATGCCAAAAACGGCCCCCGGGATTGCGCCCGGGGACCGTCGCACGAGCCGTCCGACTGAAACGGAGAAAGACCCGTGAACACCATGGTTGCAGGCCACCGACCCGCCTCCAGCCCCCGAACGGACCAGGTCGAGTCCTCTTCGACCTCCAGCTGCTGACCGGCGTGAAGACCCAACTGTGGCTGGACGCGCCGCTTAGGCGAGGCGCCTGGTCCGAGTGTTCTGGCTCTGACGGCTCCCATCGTCGCCACCTTGGTGGCGGCGGTCGAAGCGGCCAGATCTGACCGCTTGATCGCAAAACAGCAGGTGTCACCGCCCTCCGGGTGGCGGCAGTGGGGTTGAGCCCGTGCTCCCCCGGTCGAGGCGCCTGTACCTAATACCGCGCACACCGAACTACCTGTACAGCGCGCTGCGCTGTCTGTCTGCCAGGCCGCCGTACGACCGGCCGGCCTGACAGGCGGAGAGAGCAGCAGCACCAATCACCCAGGAGGACTGGATGCCCCGTATCCGCCCCGGTCGCGTCCGTACGAAGCGCCACAACCGCCGCCCCGCTCTGCAGCTCAGCACGATCGACCCCCAGGACTTCAACTTGCGTTCAGGCGAGACGAAGTCCATCGTCTGCCCCGACTGCCGGACCTGGCGCCGGCTCATGGGCGAGACCAAGCTGAAGATCCGCGAGCACACCATCAGCGCTGGCCGCGGTAAACCGCTGGTCCACTGCGACGGCAGCAACCAGGTCGTCGAAGTCGACATCGACGTCCGCGCCTGGCAGCGCCGAGCCGACCAGCTGCTCCGCGACGGCATGTGGCCCGACCAGCGGCACGCTCCCCGCCAGCACTACAAGCCGATTCCGGCCCCCGCTCCGGCACTCACGCAAATCGCGGCCGGCCTGGCCGGAACGGAGGCGGGAGACAGCCGGAGCCCGTGGCTGCTGCGCGAGATCCGCTGGGTATCCACGGCGCCGACCGTCCGCGAGACCGACGCCCGGCGCACGCAGCTGCCCGACGGTGACGCTCCGCTACAGAATCCGCCCGTCCCGCTGACCACGCTCCACCCCCAACGCCCAGCGCGCTGAACCAACTGGACGAACGACCACGGCCCCGGCCACCCCGCGATCGGGGTGGCCGGGGCCGTGGCTGCTCGTACGACCAGCCATAACGACGACAACCCCAGGGATTGGGCCCCTGGGGTTGTCCAGGACCTGCGTAGGAGGACCTGATGCCTGTCAGCATCGCACAGACGCCGTTCGTACCGGCGCCCGCGCCCGACCCGATGACCCTGGAGGCGTTGCGCCGGGTCGTCGAGGCACAGATCGGCCCGCGTCAGCCGGGTGCCATCTACCAGAACGCGGACGGTGCGTTCGAGGTAGTAGCGCTCATCCGCGACCCGCAGCGGGCCCGGGAGCTCCTCCGTCGCCGCTGCGCGCAGTGGGCGGTGATCGTCAAGGACGTGCTGCGTCCCGGTGCGGAACCGTTCGCGATCGGCTCCGCCTGGACGTCGTCCGACTACCTGGTGCGCGAGGCCAAGGCCGCTGCTGCCAGCGCTGGCGGGAGGACTCACTGATGGACTGGCGTCACAACGCGGTCTGCCGCGAGGAGGACCCCGATCTGTTCTTCCCGATCGGCAACACCGGCCTGGCCCTGCTCCAGATCGAGGAGGCCAGGACCGTGTGCCGCCGCTGCCCGGTCATGGAGCAGTGTCTGCAGTGGGCGCTGGAGTCCGGGCAGGAGCACGGGGTGTGGGGCGGGCTGTCCGAGGACGAGCGCCGCGCGCTGAAGCGCCGTGCCGCCCGCAACCGGGCCCGGAACGCGCAGGGGGTGTCGGCATGACCGACGTCGAGCGCGAGCGCATGGAGGAGGAGGTCCGCCGGGCCAACCGGCAGTCCGAGATGGACCGGCGGGCGCGCGGTGGCTGACGGCCTGTACCAGCGGTACATGGCCGCCGCCCGGGCGTACCAGGAGCACGCCAGGCAATGCGACTTCTGCTCGGAGGAACCCCAGTGTCCGGTCGGCGAGCGGCTGCACGAATCGCTTGCTCGGCTCCAGGACGCGCACCTCAACCGGCTTCGCCATCAGCGGCGCTGACCCGCCGTACAGGACGGCATCTGAAGTCCGTGCCCGCGCCGCGCTGTTCCACCAGGCCGGTCGCCCGTCGTACGGGCGGTCGGCCTATCGCACGCATCCAGCCCGGGAGAGCCTCGGGCGTTGCTGCCCTGCCAGGAGAGCCCATGCGACGCAGTACCCACCCCGACACCACGACGACCACCGCCACCGGCACAGCCGGGCGGCTGCCTGCCTCGCTGTGCACCCACACGCCGCCGTGCCCGACCGCCGACAGCACCGACCGGCAGGCCGCGCACACCGTCGCCAGCCACCCGGCGCAGGGCTGGGGTCTGCTCTGCAACGGCGTCCTGATCTTCGAGGACACCGGCGAACTGCTCCCCGACGGCCGGATCGTCACCCCGCACAGGCCCACCGACGCCCCCGCCGTCGACTACGCGCTGTCCCTCCCGATCAAGGACACCCACGCGCTCGTCGGAGGCACGTCCCGCAGTGGGAAGACCAATGTGGCCGCAGCACACAAGGCGGCGGCGATGGCCAACGCCTCCATCGACGCGCGGTTGGCTTGACGCTGCCCGACCCGTCTCAACCCGACCGCCCGGGTGGTCTGGTCGGCTTGGGTTGGGGACGAAGCCGGTCAGTCCGGACCGTACGGCCTCAGTGAAGACGAGCGCCGCACCATGAAGCGCCGTGCCGTTCGCGACCGGGCCCGAAACGCCGCCTGACCCGCTCCCTGCTGGCGTGAGGGCCGACCGACTCGCCGCCCGCCCCCGCAGCACCACCGCACACCGGTCGCCCGCACCCGGGCGGCCCCGTTGATCTGCCCGCTGCTCCTGGTGACAGTCCAAGAGCGAGAACACGAAGGAGTCCTTCATGGCCGGGATATTCGCCCGCCTGACCAGCCCGCTGCGCCGCATCGACGCTGAGCCCGACGAGCTGGTCAGCGAGGCGCACGAGCTGCTTCGGCGCGCTGAGGAGAACCACGGCGTGTGGGCGGCGATGAACGCCTGCACCGGCATGGCGAGCGTGAAGATCCAGCTCGCCCAGTACCTCAAGGAGCACCGCGACTGACCAGCGCGGCGCTGAACCACTGGCCGCGGCCCCGGCCGGAGTCGAACTCCGCGCCGGGGCCGGCGGTTCTCCTGCTCCGCCACGACCGACCAGGCCGTGGCGCAGTCGGAGAGCCGGAGAGGGCTCGGCAAAGCAGAAAGGCCCCGGTCAGGGGGCCTCTCCTTTGTTCTCGCGATCCGCTGACAAGGAGCGATTCGCATGGTCAACGCTACCAGCGGGGGTGCCCGGTGAGTACAACCGCGGCCCCGGCCCCCGACAAGACGACGGACGACACGTACGCGGCACACAGCCCGCTCCCGGCGCTGCTGGCCACGCTCACCGCGTTGGTCGCCACCGTCCTGGCCCTGTTCGACCTGTTCGCGAACGGCCTGTGGCCCACCTGCCTGCACCTGGCCGTCGGCCTCGCCGTGTTCGGCGCCGTCCGGCTGTGCGTGGGCATGGCCCTCGACCCGTTCATCCCGACCGACGACCCGGAGAGCAGCACATGACCGCCGTCGACTTTCGCAAGCCCGACGTGACCCGCCCGGACGGCGACGACGACCACCACTCCTGGGACGTCCCCGCCCCGGCCGACCACCCCGACGACAAGCACGACCACAGCGACGACCAGGAGCCGGAGCAGGTCGACGCCCCGGAGGCCGGCACCGAGCAGGACGACGACGACCCGCGCGCCATGCGGCTGCTCGCCGTCATCGCCGGAGTCGGCGGTCTGGTCCTCGCCGCGATCGGCTTCACCGGCTCCTACGACACCCTGCGCAACCTCGCGGAGGACAAGGGCTTCGGCCTCTTCTCCTACGCGTTCCCCATCGGGATCGATGCCGGCATCCTCGTGCTCCTGGCGCTCGACCTCTACATGATGCGCAAGCGGATGCCGCTGCCGGTCCTGCGCTGGGCCGCCCACGGGCTGACCGCCGCCACGGTGGCGTTCAACGCCGCCGCACCCAAGGGGCCGTGGACGGACGACCCGCTCGCGGCGTCCATGCACGGCGTCATCCCGGTGCTGTTCATCATCGCGGTGGAGGCCGCCCGCCACTACATCGGCCGGATGGCCGACCTGCTGGCCGGCGAAGCCCCGCTCGGGTCGGTCCCGCTGACCCGATGGGTCCTCTCCCCGCTGACCACGCCCCGCCTGGCCCGCCGGATGCGGCTGTACAACCTCCCCTACAAGGAGGTCGCCGCTCAGCACCAGCAGCTGCGGATCTACCGCGAGGGCCTGCGCCAGAAGTACGACAACGACCCGCGGGGCTGGCGGAAGGCGGCGACGGCGAACGAACTGCTGCCGTTCAAGCTGGCGCCCTTCGGGTTCAGCGTGGAGCGTGCCCTCGCGGTGCCGCTGGAGGAGGAGACCAAGCGGATCGAGAGGGAGGCGCAGGCCGCCGTTCAGCGTGCCGAGGCCGAGATTCAGCGAGTGAAGACCGATGTTCAACTCGGAGCCGCTCGTATTCAGGCGGAGGTCGACAAGATCCGCGCCGAGGGTCAGCTGAAGATCGCCAAGGCCGAAGCGGAACGGGAGGCTCAGGCGGAGATTCAGCGCGCCGAAGCCGATGCTCAACTCCGTGAGGCCAAGCGTCAGCACGCGCTCAAGCTCGCTGAGGACCAGGCAGCGGCCGAGGCGCAGGCGCTCGCCGACGAGACCGAGAAGCGCCGCACCCTCGCCCAGATCGAGCGGGAGAAGGTGCAGGCCAGTTGGGGTCTGGAGAAGCAGCAGATGGCCACGGAGGCCACCGAGGCAGAGCGCCGGATCCAGGCGGATGCCGCCGCCCGCGCCCAGCGCGAAGAGGCCGCCCGCAAGGCCGGCATCGCGGAGCAGGAGCGGCGCCGGGCGGAGGCCGAAGCCGCGGCCAAGAAGGCCCTCGAAGAGGCTGCTGAACACGAGCGGAAGGAGGCTGAACACCGCGCCGCGACGGTGAACGCGGCCAAGGAGGAGCAGCTCGCCAACGAGGAAATCGCCGCCTCGAAGGCCCGCGAGGAGGCTGCGGTCGAAGAGGCCGCGGAGCGCCGGGCGCGCGCTGCTGAACACGAGGCCCGCGCGGTCGAAGCCGCCGCCCTGGCCCGCATGAACCAGGTCGAATGGGACGTGCAGAGGGTCGTCGCGATGATCGAGGCCCGGGGCGAGAGCGCGGTCACCGTCCGGGTCATCGCCGACGAGCTGGGCATCTCCACCGGCTCCGCGCAGGACCGCAAGACCCGCGCCGTCGACCTCCTCAACGGCGGCGGCACCGAGGCTCCGGAGCAGGCCGCAGCCTGAAAACGGAAGCTGATCGAGGGTCCTCCTGGCCTCCACGGTCGCCCCTCTCAGCGCCCCATGCGGCACACCGCCGGACGGGGTGGCTGCGGGGGTCGGCCGCGGCCGCCAGGCCGGCCGCTTCACCTAGCACGATCCGGCCCGATCAGTGGCCCGGAAAGCATCTTTTGCACCCCCGACCCCGCCGTTTACGGAAAGTAGCGGCGAGGCGAGGCGAAGCGAGGCGAGGCGAGGGTGAAACCCCCTCCCAGCCCCCTGCTGAGCCCTCCAACCGGGGGTGACGGGGGGTCTCTGCCCTCACCTCGCGTCGCCTCGCCTCTCCTCTCCGCTACACATCGTGAGGAGATTCGTCGTGGCAGACACCGCGACCGCGCCCCCGGGCACCAGCACCGAGGACACCGACACCGCCGAATACACCGTCGTCACCGAGCCCTCGGAGACCACGGACCCGGCCCCGGAGCAGAAGAAGACCAGCCGCGGACGCCCCCAGGCGCTGCCGCTCATCATCCACGGCACGAACGCAACCGGAATCGCCACGGGCATCGCCTACGGCGTCGCCGGAGTGCCCGGTCTCGTCGCCGCGGGCGCGGCCGGAGTGGCCGTCGCCGCTGCCGCGCTGGCCGGTCGCAAGAAGCGCTCGAAGGTTTCCGCCGCCCGGAAGGCCGCCGCCGCGAACCGTTCCGGCGGCGGCTTCGGCCGGGCTGGCGGGGGTGCGGGCAAGGGCGGTCTGCTCGGGCGCGGCGGTGGTCGCGGCCGGTCGGGCGGCGGCGGGGCCGGGGGCGGCCCGATGAACAGTCGCGGCGGCCGGTTGAACGGCACCGGCGGCAAGATGAACAGTGCCGGGAAGGGCGTTGAACGGCGTCCCGGCGGCGGCACCGGCGGGTCCGGGTCCGGGAAGAACGGGCGCGGCCTGGGCGGTCTGCTCGGCAAGGGCGGCGGCCGCGGCAAGGGCGGCCTGGGCGGCGGAGCCAGCAGCCCCGCTGCCAACGCCCCCAAGGGCACCGGGGGCGGCAAGAACGGCCCCGGCGGGAGCAGCGGCGGCGGGAAGGCCGGCGCCGGTCAGCAGTCCCGCACCGGCAAGGCGTGGCAGACCCTCAAGGGCTGGGGCAACAAGATGCGCCGCAAGAACGGCGGCGGCTCGGGCACCGGCAGCGCCGGTTCCTCTGGCGGCTCCAGCGGCTCCGGGGCCGGGCCGGGTTCCGGCTCCGGCGGGATGGGCACCACCACCCCGGCGAAGTCCCGCCTCGGGCGCGCGATGCAGAAGATGCGCGGCTGGGCGGGCAAGCTGCGCCGCTCCAAGAAGACCGTGGGCGGCACGTCCGACGGGTCCGGTGGTTCCGGCACGAAGGCCGGGGCGGCGTCGGGCCGCCTGTACCGGATGCGCCGCACCGCCGCCCGCAAGCTCGGGCACTGGGCCCGCTGTGCAGGGGCCGGGTTCCTCGCCGGGCTCGGCGGTCTGCTCACGCTGCCCATCGGAATCCTGTGGGGCACCTGGCGCCTGCTCACCAAGCACCGCGACCCGCTCGCCGGGTTCGCCTTCCCCGTCCGGACCGCCGGACGGATCTGGCGGTTCTTCTTCCGCCGCTCCAAGGCCCGCCACGACAAGGAAGCCAAGGCGGACCAGCTCAACCTCACCGTCAACGACCCTCGGAAGGACACCGACCCCGTGACCGGACCCTCTCTGGCCGCCGGCAGCAGCGTGCTGGACGGCAACAACTCCAAGTTCGCCCTCGCCATGCGCGCGATGCACTCCGCGTACACCGGCTACAGCCCGACCAGCATGATGGAGGTCGCTGCCGAGTACGCGGGCCTGCCCAACGGCATCCGCGCCGCGGCGATGGCCGTGCAGCAGATGGCCGTCAACTCCGACCAGAAGTACCCGTGCTCCAAGCGGGCCATCGCCAAGCTCGCCGAGGCGGCGCAGCGACTGGTCAACGCCGCGTCGCGTGCGGAGAACATGGTCGCCCTGTTCCGCTACGCCCACGCGTTCGACATCGAGCGGATCGTCGCTCCGAGGACGAACGAGTGGATGTGGAACGTCACCCCGAACGGGTCGTCCGCGTCCGAGGCCGCGATGTTCCAGCCCGGCCGGATCGAGTCGGGTTGCGTCCTGATGGCCGTGCTCTACCGGACCTTCGACCCGGTCCACATGATGCAGGTCGGCTCCGAGTACCAGGGCATGGGCTACGGGCTCAACGCCCTGGCCGACGCGATCGAGGCCCTGCACCAGCGCACCCGCGACCTGTACCCGGTCGACGACCGCGTCACCGACGAGCTCGGCACGCTGGTGACGATGATCCGGGCGGCGGCCGACGACGCCGACATGGCCGCGAAGCTGTTCCTCGAGGACCACCGCCTGGAGATCAGCCACAACACCAACCCCCGCAAGGGCCCGGCCGCCGAGTCCATGTGGAACACCCCCCGCTGACCCTTCGACCCCCGGCACGACCTGCACCACCAGGAGCCGGTGGCCGCCCCCGAACCGCGGGGCCAGCCACCGGCTCCCTTGCTGCCTATCCCCCTTGCTGCTGCCCCCGCCCCGCCTTCCTGACCAGGACGGAGAGCCTCCCCATGTCGATGCGTCACTGGGACTGGTCGCTGCCCAGCGGCCACACCACCTTCCTCGGATACGCCAGCGAGACCGCCGCCTCGATGGTGATGCTCGCCCCGATCACCGGACTGCCCTGGCAGGCCGCCGCCATCACCCTCGGGGGCGCGGCCGCCGCCGGCGCCGTCCACGACCTGCGCGAGGGCACCACGTTCGGCACCCTCACCACCCGCGCCCTGTCCTGGCTCACCGCCGCCGGATGGGCGTCCTGGGCGCTGGCGACCGCGCCCCTGACCACCACCGGCTGGGCGAGTGGCCTGGGACTTGCCGCCGTCGGTATCGCCGCGAACGCGTCCGCGACCCGCTCGGAGTCCACCCGCTCCGAGCGCAAGCGGCTGCTCAAGCTGCGCCGCGAGTCCGTCGGCATCCTGCGCGACTGGGAAGACCGCATGCAGCGCGTCGCTCGAGTTGAGAACTGCGTCGGCAAGGACGTCCAGCACTGGCCCGGGAGAGTCGGCTACACCGTCGAGATCGACCTGCCCTCCGGCGGCACCACGGCTGACGACCTGAACGGCTACGGCCCGAAATTCGCCGCCGACCTGCGCCTGCCCGACGGCTGCGGTGTCGAGATCTTCCCCGGCGCCAACCGCGGCACGATCCTGATCGAGGTCACCCTCAAGGACGTCATCAGCGAGGACATCAACTACCCGGAGGACTTCTCCGAGCTCACGCTCACCGAGCGGTTCCCCTTCGGCCTGCACCGCAACGGTCAGCCCGCGCTCGGCAGCCTCTGCAACGACTGCGGCATCCTCATCGGCGAGACCGACGCGGGCAAGACGAACACACTGCGCGTCGTCACCGCCCAACTCGCCCGGATGCCCGACGCGCTGATCTGGGCCATCGACATCACCGGCGGCGGCGTCGCCCTCCCATGGATCACCCCGTGGGCCACCGAGGGCCTCGCGTCCGCGCCGGTCGTCGACTGGATCGCGCACACCGAGGACGAAGCCCGCCTCATGCTCAAGATGGCCGGGGAGATCATCGCTGCCCGCAAGGCCGGCTACCAGCAGCTGATGCGGGAGAAGAAGACCGACAACAAGCTGCCGATCTCCCACGAGATCCCCGGCATCGTCATCATCACCGACGAGACCGCCTCCCTCCCCTTCGACGTCAAGGAGATGCTCGACAAGGTCGCCGAAGAGGGCCGCGCGATGCGCGTACGCAACCTCGTCTGCGGCCTGCGCGCCACGCAGGACGTCGTCACCGCCACCATGAAGATCCAGGCGAAGTGGCGCGTCGGCATGACCGTGAGCGACGCGGAAGAGCTCGCCTACCTCTTCCCCGGCTACATCAAGATCGACCCGAAGGACGCGCCGGTCGCGGGCGCCGGCTGGACGATGCACACCCGCCTCGGGCCCAAGAAGCCCACCGCGATGAAGGTGTGGCGCCTGGTCGACGAGCTCACCGACAAGATCTGCGCCGCCACCGCCGCACGGCGGCCCAAGCTGGACCAGCTGTCCGCGTCGGTGGAGAGCGGCGTGTTCTACCCGCAGCGGTGGGCGCGCACCCTGCCGGACCTCTACAAGGGCCAGAAGCTCACCGAGTCCGCGCAGCACGCCATCGACAACGCCGGGGAGATCATCGACGCCTCCACCCTGCTCGCCGCCGCCCCGGCCCCGGCCGGATCGGCCGGCACCACCCCGGCGACCCCGGCCGCCTCGGTGCCGCAGGGCTTCGAGGGCTTCGGCGGCGCGGCGGAGCTGTTCGCCGCGGTCAACGCCAGCCTCGATCCGACCGCCGGACCGATCGCCGTCCCCGCGGGCCCGGCCCCGGCCGCCGCCCCGCAGGCGGCACCGCTCCCCCGCCCGAGCCGCCCGGTCGACCCACGCGAGAAGGGCTGGGAGCTCCTGGTCGCCGCCGGCGAGACCGGTTACACGCCCAAGGCGTTGCACGAGATGCTCCTGCAGCTGCTGGGCGACGACGCCACCCCGGCGCCGCGTACGGTCCGCGGCTGGCTCATCAAGTGGGCAGAGGACGGCAAGGCCATCAAGGACGAATCCGGGCAGTACGCCCGCTACATCGCCCGCGAGGCCGCCGCCCAGCAGCCCAGCACCGCCCCCGTCGAACCGGCCGGGACGGCGCTGCCCGAGGACCTGGACGGCGCCCTGGTCCTCCAGGCCGTCGACCTGATCGTGTCCACCCAGTTCGGGTCCGCCTCGATGCTCCAGCGCAAGCTGCGCATCGGCTTCGCCCTCGCAGAGCAGCTGATGGACTACCTCCACCAGCAGGGCATCGTCGGCCCCTCCCACGGCTCCAAGGCGCGCGAAATCCTGGTCTCGACGCAGGACCAGGAGGTGGTAATGATGAGGCTGGCCGACGAACTCGGCTACACCGCCCGTGACTTGGGCGCGCTGGGTCTTGTGGCCGCTGCCGCTTCGCACACCAAGGAGTGACCATGTCCTTCGAGACAGCGGATGAGGAGATCGAGCGCCTGGAGGTCGAACGGCACCGCTACAGCGAGACGTTCAAGAACACCGACCCGGCCGACGCGGTCACCCGCGCGCACCTTCAGGCGGAGATGGACCGGCGCACCGCCCGGATCCAGGAGCTCCAGCAGCACCAGCCGCTTGGGTTCTTCGCCCGCTGGGGCCTGCGCACCGCCTCCCTCGCCTTGCTCTGGGGCGTCTGGGAGGTTGGCCCGTGGTGGGGGAAGGTCGGCTGCGTTCTCCTCGCCGCGTTCCTCGCCTTCTACAGCCTCGGCTGAACCCGCCGCCCCGTCTCACGGCCCACCCCCGGGCCCTCAAGGACCCGCCCAGCCATCCCGGCCGGGCGGGTCCTTCGCGTTCCCCACCACGCTCTTCCCGGCCAAGGAGTCCCCCGTGGAACCCCGCGATCTCACCCTCGCCGAACACCAGCAGCAGACGCCCACCCCGCCGACGACCGGCATGCCGACCATGGGCCTGCCCTACGAGGGCCTGGAGCAGATCTGGGCCCTGTTCCCCGACGCCCGCCCCGGCGCGCGGCCCGGAGACCTTCCCGCCCCGGCCCCCCACGCCGCGGCCGGCCTCTACACCGAAGAGGCGTACATGGCCCGGGTCTACGACCTGGTCCGCAGGGAGGAAGCGCTCCAGCACATCCGAGCCCAGTACCAGCAGGCCGCCCTGCACGCCGCCCTCACCCCGGTTCCGGCCCACCCGCAGATCGCGGCCCCGGCGGCGTACGCCCTTCCGGCCGCTGCCCCGGCACAGCCGCAGCGCGCGATCCCGGCCTTCGTCTGGAAGTACAGCGCCCTCGCCCTGTCCACCGGCGGCGGCATCGCGCTCGCCGGGGTCGGCGCCGGCGCCGCCGCCCCGACCCTCGCGCAGCTGCCCGCCATCCTCACCGCGACCGGCCAGGCCGTGATGAGCGTGGCCGGCCTGTTCGTCCTCGTCTTCCTCGCACTCGCCGTACGCGGAGCCTCGCGCGGCAACGGCGGAGGCGGCACCACGGTCAACATCCGCAAGGCGGTCTTCCGGCGCAACAAGTTCCACGGATGAGCCGGGCTGCCTGCCTCGCCCCCGCCCCGCCCTCCCCGGGCGACGGGGACGGGACAGGCCGCCCGGCCCGCACCACCACCGTCTCGACAAGGAGCAGCATCACCTTGGCACCCAACGACCCCACCCCGGCCGCCGACAACGACCGCACGAAGGCGACGTCGACGAAGAAGCAGTCCCGCCTCGCCGAAGCCCGCACCTGGTGGAACGAGGCGTGGGAAGAGGACGGCACCCTCCACGAGCTGTGGGAAGACGTCCGGCGCGCACCCGACGCCGGATGGCACGGCATGGCCAACTGGATCAAGGCCGTCGCCGCCATCGCCGTGTTCTCGCTCGTCGTCCTCCTCCTCAGCGGCGCCGTCGACGTCCTGCTGGACGCCGCGCACCACATCCTCACCGCCGTGCCGAACGTCCAGGTCGGCGACAACACCTCCACCGGCGTGTGGGCCACGATCGACAACCCGATCCGCTCCTACATCGCCGCCCACTCCGCCGGCCTGCCCATCAGCGCCTCCACCGTCTACACGCTCTGGCAGATCACCGGCCTGTTCTCTCTGATCGCCGGGTTCATCACCCGCAGCAACGGGATCCGGCTGACGTGGACGGCCTGGGGGATCGCGGGCATGGCGATGGTCTGGACGACCACCCCGGACACCTCGCGCACCATCGCCACCGCCATCGCCGTCCTCGCCTGGACGATCGCCTCGGTCTTTGCCCTGCGCGGGCTCAACCTGCGCCCGCGGGTCTTCGCCTCCGTCCACACCGGAGCCCCGCAGATCACGGTGAAGCCCGAGATCCACGTCCCCGCACAGCCCGAAGGCCCCGCCCCGGACAACGTCCGCCAGCTGGGCCGCTGATCCGGTCGCTCCGCCTGGCCACCGGCCGCCGCCGCCCGCGCCCGGGCGGCCGGCTGTCGGTGACCGGGCAGGCCGACCGGCCTGAGCTCCACCCGCGCCCGCCGCCCCGCCACCAGGGGCGGCGGGCGCATTCACGTCCACACGCCACCGACACGGAGGGTTCATCGTGCTCATTCCCCGGCCCCGCCGCAGAATCGGCCGCCCGCGCCCCACCATGCCCGGCCCCCGCTATCCGCTGCCCCAGCGCCGACTTCCCTGCTCCTGGAGCAGGTGATGGCGCGGACGCGCAGCAAGCGGCGCCGTGAGATCAAGCGCGCGCCCCGCACTGACGCGACCCTGCCGGAGCACGACCGTGGCGCCGTCCCCGAGGGCCTCCTCACCCGCAGACAGTTACGCGAGCGCGGGCTGAGCCCCGGCGGACACGACCCGGTCGCGATCCTCCGCTGCAAGGCGTGCTCTTACCGGCCCGACCAGTCGTGCATCCATCCCACCCGCGCCTGGCTCTGGCGCGCAGAACTCGCCAAGCCCAAGCGCGTGCCGTCCCTCGCCCAGGAGTGGGCCCTGGACCGCGCGATGGCCGCCCGCCAGACCTGCCCTCAGTGCAGGCGGCGCTACTACTTCTGCCTCCCGCTGCGCACCCAGGGCTGCTGCGACGCCTGCCATCGCGGCTACGAGCCCACCCCCGGCACCTACTTCGACTCCCCGGCCAACCACCTGCTGGCCGCCTGATCCGAGAGGACCACCGCCCATGAGCACCGCCACCCTCGCCGCCTTCACCGAGCCGGACCGCCCCAAGAACCTCCTCATCCGGTTCATCACCGTCGGCGGCTCGTACGTGGACGTCACCGGCCCCGGCAAGCACTCGGAGAAGACCGCTGGGACTGCCACGGCTGCGGCGACTCCTCCGACCGGCCCCAGGAGGACTTCCTGTTCCGCATCCGGCCGGACGCCAACAACCACGCCGCCGCCTGCCGCGCCATCCCGCTGCGGTGAGCGCCCGCCACCTGCGCGCCGGTCTGCTGCTGGCCGCCGCCGTCCCGCTCGCCGCGGCGACGGCCGCCGCCGCGCTCAAGGCCAGTCACCTCAAGCTCTACGCCGACCGGCACCGCATCGAGATCACCGCCCGGCCCCGGCCGGACTGCCCGCGCTGCCACGGCGAGGGCGGCTGGTGGACCGGCGGCGCCTTCCCTGAGATGGAGGCGTGCGGCTGCTGGTCCGACCGCCGCGAATTCCGCGTGCGGCTCCTGCCCGTCCCGGCCTGGAACGAGCCGCCGTTCTGAGCACCACCCCCGGCCGGAGACCGGCCGGGGGCGAAGTCGCCACGGGGCGACCGCAGCACCGGCAAGAGGCCGGCCGCCCCGCACCCCACCCCGAATCCGAGATGAGGAGCACACCCAGCATGACCGATCGCCTCCGCGCCATCGAGGGCCTCGCCCTGGTCGCCGCCCTGACCGCCGTCTTCGACGGAGTCCACGCACTGGGGGACCAGTTCGTGCAGCGGGAACACGATGCGATGACCAAGGGCATGCACGGCTCCCACCTGGTCTACGTCAACGACGGCTCGCCGGTGGAGGAGAACCCGTGGCGGACCGGCAAGGAAGGCCGCACCTGCACCGCCAGCGCCTACGGCCGCCGGCCGCCGGTCGGTGTGTCGGCACGTCGCCAGCTACAGCGCCGTGCAGCTCGCCTCCACCCTCGCCGTCACCCGCACCCTCGGCTACCGCGTCCCAGCCGGAGCGCTGCTGACCGGCGCGGCCATCAACGCGATCACCCACGGAATCCTGGACCGGCGCGACCCGCTGCTCTGGCTCGCGGAGCAGGCGGGCAAGGGCGGCTACATCAAGCACGCGACCGTCGTCCGCAAGGCCGGTGAGGCGTGGCCCGAGCCCGTCCAGGACGTCTCCGGACCTGGCACGGCGCTGATGGAACTGGACCAGGCGGCCCACCGCGCCATCGGTGTGGCCGCCGCCCTGGTCACCACCTGGATCACCCTGCGCAAGGGGCGCCGCCGGTGACCGCCGCCGCCCGCTCCCGACTGGAACGCGTCCGCGCCTCCGCCGGGATTGTGAAGCTCGCCATCCAGCAGATCGAGGGCGAACTGGGCGGCCCGATCGACGCCGAGTTCCTCGCCGGGATGCTTCGCGAGCTGTTCGACGAGGCCGACCCGCCCGGCGGCATCCTCGGCTCCCTCAACCAACTGCTCACGACCGCCTCCCGGGCCGCCGCACTCACCCCGCTCGACACGGACGACTCCGAGTCCGCCGCCTGCGCGATCGAAGAGGCCGCGGCCTACATCAACGACTCCGCCGGGATGCGCCTGCATCTGGCCACCCGGACCCTCCACCCGCAAGGAGAAGCACATGACCTACCCCGACCTGCCGGAGAACGCATTGATCGTGCTGATCGGCGCAAGCGGCGCCGGTAAGAGCACCCTGGCCCGCACCTGGCCGGCCTCCCAGGTGCTCTCGCTCGACAACCTGCGCGGCACGGTCAGCGACGACCCCGGTGACCAGGACGCCACCGACGACGCCGCCGACATCCTCAAGCTCATCCTGGAGCGCCGGATGGCACGCCGGCTGAACACGGTCATCGACGCCACGAACGTCGAAGAGGGTGTGCGAATCGAGCTGGTGATGACCGCGAAGAAGCACGGCATGCCGACGGTCGCGCTCGTCGTCTCCACGCCGCTGTCGCTGTGCATCCAGCGACAGGAACCGCGTCCGGCCAACCGGCGGGTGCCCGACGAGGTGGTCCGGCGCCAGCACGAGGCGATGACCTTCTCTCACCAGAGCCTCGCCAAGGAGGGCTTCACCCAGGTCCTCTTCGCCCACGAACTGAACCGACTGGAGCCGTACCTGCGGCGGCTGAGCGAGGCCCGCCAGGCCGACCTCGGTGCGGACGGCAGCGACGGCCTGGGCCACCTGCTCCTCGTACGCCGCACCTTCGGCGAGGAGATCCTGCCGATGTGGCGGTGGAAGGACGGCTCGGACATCGCCGGCGGTGACCGTGTCGGCGAGATCCGCCTCGGGCAGCAGCACCTCACCCTCGCCCTGCGCATGGACGTCGACGGCGAGGGCGACATCGGATTCGACGTGCGTGTGCCGTGCCCGTTCGACCCCGAGTGCAGCGGCAACGCCTGGGCGCCGGCCTACAGCGTCACCTGCCTGCACCGCGCTCTCACCGGCGGGCTGGACCACCGGGACGACATCGTGTGCGACGTCCACGGCGGCTTCGACGACGTCGACCAGGAGAAACGGGATGAATTGCATCTGATGCAACACTCCTCGCGTCACTGACACAGCCGTTTGTGCTGGCTGTGGACTCGGTGTCGCATCAGCGGCCGAAGGGTCTCCGGCAGTTGACCTGCAGCCTAGAAGGCAGACTCAACAATGATGCATCTGATACAACAGGCCTGTGGTTACTCAGGCCCCTGGTTCGGCACGACTTGTGCTCGCCCGCAACGTCATACACATCGATCCGGCTCCGGCCGTCTTCGCCGCGATGAAGGAGGGCTGGGCCCGGCAGCAGTCGGCCCGGTTCCTGAAGTCGTCGACGATCGATCCGCGGCTGCGCATGATCGAGCGGCTGGCGGAGTTCACCGGCCAGTACCCCTGGCAGTGGACACCCGCCGAGGGCGAAGCCTTCATCGCCCACTTGCGAAGTGGGACGAATCCGATCCAACTGTCGACGGCCCGTACGTACGAGGTGACGATCGAGCTGTTCCAGGAGTATTTGCTCGACACCCGCTACGGCTGGATCGATGCCTGCCTGGAGAGATTCGGCGAAGTCCCGCAGCAGGTTTTCCATGAGGGCAACTCGGTTCTGCACACGGTCGAGTACGAAGGCGATCCGCGACGGCGCCCGCTGGGCTATGACGAGGTCCAGGCCCTCTTCGACGCAGCCGACGCCCGGCCGGCCAAGGTTCGAGGCCAGGGCCGCAAGGGCGCCCTGACCGCCCTGCGGGACGCCGCCGTCCTCAAGACCATCTACGCCTACGGCACCCGTCGGACCGAGTCGTCCAAGGTCGATCTGGTCGACCTGCGACGCAGTCCCAAGGCTCCGCAGTTCCGCCGCTACGGCACCATGATGGTCCGCTTCGGCAAAGCCTCGAAGGGGGCACCGCCCAAGCGCCGCACGGTGCTGATGGTCCCGGAGATGGACTGGGCGGTCGACATCCTGGACGAGTGGGTGACCGACATCCGCCCGCACTTCTCGCCCGGACGTCACCCTGCGCTCTGGGTGACCGAACGGGTCGGGCGACTGTCACCGCGGTCGATCAACGAGGCGTTCGTGACGGCCCGCGAGGACGCCGGTCTCGACGAGGACCTCGACCTCCACTGCCTTCGGCACAGCTACATCACGCATCTGACCGAGTTCGGCTATCCCGCCCGCTTCGTCCAGGAACAGGTTGGTCACTCGCACGCGTCAACCACGGCCATTTATATGGGGGTTTCGAACGATTACCGCAACACGCTGCTGGCAGCATCGATGAAGAACCGACTGGGCGACGACTGGGACGTGAACTCGTGATCAAGAAGATGGGCTACCAGTGGCAGCTTCGGCAGCTGATGGCCGAGCGTCAGATGTTCCAGACCTCCGACCTGGTCCCCTTGCTGGCAGAACGCGGTGTCACCCTGTCACGCGAACAGGTCTACCGGCTGGTGACCCAGCCGCCGCAGCGCATGAGTATGGATACCCTCGTCGCGCTCTGCGACATCCTCCAGTGCACCCCCAACGACCTGATCAAGCCCGAGGTCGTCAACGTCCAGCTCCGCAAGACCGCCGACGGGGACGCCGGCCCGCTGCCGGACAAGCCCCGCCGCACCGTGATCCGCCGCCCAGGGCAGTCGTGAAACCAGCCGCAATACGCCGGCAGCACGAGCTTGCGCAGGCCCGCGCCCGCCTGATCGCCTACCTCCAGAGGGTTGTCGGACCGTCGCTGACGGCCGAGGCCGCCCAGACGGCCCTGGAGAAGGCCAAGGCATGGACCCCCAGCCCGGCACGAGCCCTGGACGACTACTTCGCCGAGCATCCGAACGCCCTCACCGAGCCCTCGCCACACTGCCCGGTCCATGTGGTCCGGCTCCTCCAGCACCTCGAAGCAACCGGACACGGCGACACCGTCACCCAGCTGGCCTGCGCACGCTGCCACCGCACTGGCCTCCGCCTCAACCGGATCACCCCGGAAGGCCGCTGCTGCGACTGGTGCGTCGCACGGACCGAGTCTCGGCCCTGCGCACGCTGCGGCCAGAACGGCCTCATCGTCGCCCGGCGCGAGGACGGGCCTGTCTGCCGCCGCTGCTACCGCACGGACCCGCTGTTCCTGAAGGACTGCGCCGACTGCGGCCGCAAACGCCCGCCCGCCAGCCGCCGCGAAGACGGCACGTTTCTTTGCCAGCGCTGCTACCCGAAGCCGAAACACCAGTGCATCCACTGCGGGGAACTGCGGCCGGCGAACGCCATCACCGACGACGGCCCGGTCTGCGCTCCCTGCTACCTGTCCCCGCCCACGCTTTGTGACGCCTGCCAGCAGATCAAGCCGATCAGGATCTCCCGCAAGTCCGACGGCGAGCCTGTGATCTGCGGAGACTGCTACCGCGGGCCGAAGCGGACCTGCGTCCAGTGCGGCCAGGTCCGGCACGGCTTCACCCGCCGCGAGGGCGACTTCTACTGCACCTCCTGCCGCGAGCGACCGTGGCTGCCTTGTGCCGACTGCGGCGAGACCAGGCCGGTGAAGGTCCGCTGGCCCGTCGGCCCGCTCTGCGCCACGTGCTACACGCGCCGAAGGCGCCAACCTGCCCCATGCGCGCGGTGCGGAGCCCTCCGCGCGCTCGTCGGACGGAGCGAAGACGGACATAACATCTGCGGTCCGTGCTCCGGCACCGACATCGACTACACCTGCCCCCGCTGCGGCAACCCCGGCGCCATCTACGCCGAGGGCGCCTGCGCACACTGCGTCGTCAAAGACCGGGTCCGCCAACTCCTCAGCGACGAGGACGGCACCGTCCACCCCCAGCTCCAGCCCCTGGCGGAACAGCTCAGCGCCGCCAACCACCCCTGGTCCGTCCTCGGCTGGATACGTCGCAGCGACGCGGCCCGCATGCTGGCCAGTCTCGCCGCCCGCCAACAAGAGATCACCCACGAACTCCTCGACGAGCTGCCGCAGGATTCGCGAACCCTCTACACCCGAGAACTGCTCGTCGCAGCCGGGGCCCTACCCACACGGGCAGAACACTTCGCTCGCGTCCAGCTCTGGCTCAAGGCCAGACTCGCCGGCCTTCCCCCTCATCACGCCCGCATCATCCGCCCGTTCGCCGAATGGGGCGTCCTTCGCTCCGCCCGGCGCCGGGCGGACAAGGGTCGCTACACCCTCGCTTCTGCCTCGAGTGACCGGCGAAACATCCGGGCCGCAATCACGTTCATGACCTGGCTCGACGAAAACTCGATCACGCTCGCTGACCTCAGCCAGGAAGACCTCGACCTCTGGCTGACCACCAACCCCACCCAGCGCCGAAACCTCAAGCCGTTCGTCCGCTGGGCCGTCGCCCGCCGCCTCACCAGCAAGGTCACCATCCCGACGAAGAAGTACGGCCTGCCTTCCCGATTCCTCGACACCGACGAACTCAACCAACAACTTCGCCGCTGTCTCAACGATGACACCGTCCCCTTGGAAGCCCGCATCATCGGTGCCCTGACCTGCCTCTATGCCCTTCCCACCACCCGGATCGTCGACCTCACGACCGACCGCTTCCACCGAGAAGGCGACGACGCCTACCTGACGATCAGCAAGCACCCTGTCCTCCTCCCACCCCGGCTCGCGGTCCTCATCGAACGACAGATCACGAGCCCCGCCTGCCGCACCTCCGTGCTCCAGCAGTCGCACACCGGGACACCTGGCTTCCTCTTCCCAGGCCGGCCCCCAAGCCGCCCCCGCAGCCCTCAGACCGTCAACCACTACATGAAGCTGCACAGCTTGCCGGGCATCGACGCCCGCAACACGGCCATGATGGAAGCGATCACCGACCTCCCTCCGATCGTGGTCAG
The DNA here is from genome assembly GCF_040611175.1 of Streptomyces sp. NPDC003036. Lineage (NCBI taxonomy): Bacteria > Bacillati > Actinomycetota > Actinomycetes > Kitasatosporales > Streptomycetaceae > Streptomyces > Streptomyces sp. NPDC003036. The sequence continues at coordinate 168,982 of NZ_JBEXNO010000009.1, forward strand.
CGACCTCTTCGGCGTCCACGCCAACACCGCCTACGCCTGGGCTCAGTACGCCCAAAACAGCTGGGCCGAATACCTCGAAGCCGTCCAGGCCACCGAATAGCGCACGATTAGAACACCACTCTTCCCCAATCCCGCAGAGCGGCGAGAGCGCCGTTTAGGCAGGTGAGGCCGCTGAGAACTTCAAGGGTTGTCTGGCTTGTGAACTGCACGGTTTCAGGCGGGGCCCAGGTGAGGTGACACGGTTGCTCACGCACCTGACGTCTTCTCACCTGGGCGACCTCGACGTCTCCAACGGCCTCGACTCGCTACTCCGGGCCGGTGACCGCCGGCAGCGCCTCGACGACGAAGAACAGGAAGCAGGGCTTGGTCGAAAGGTCGTCGAAGCCATCGGGGAACAGGGCCCGGGCCGCTGGGTCAGGCTGCGGTTCGCTGATGACGGAGAGACCAAAGCCCGCGGTGGTGAATGCGTCGATCATTGCGTGCAACGGCTTTCGCCAGAGGCGCATCGGGGTGGACTTCCCGCCGAGCATCCAGTCGAAGGTGTAGCTCGTGGTCGCGAAGTAGTCGGGCCTAGGATCCCGAAACGTGTACGCCGTGAACGGGTGATCCACGGACACGATCAGCCGACCACCGGGCCTGAGTACTCGCCGAAACTCAGCCAGCGTCGGCCCCCAGTTCTCCAGGTAGTGCAGGACCAGCGACGCGACCACGTCGTCGAACGCATCGTCCTTGAACGGCAGGCGGTCACCCAGCTCGGCCACGTGGAGGGCTACGTCATCACCGAGCCTCTGCCTGGCCAGTGCGAGCATCCCGGCGCTGGCGTCGATCCCGGCGGCGACCGCGCCGCGGTCGCGCAGTGCGGCGGTCAGTGGGCCCGAGCCGCAGCCGGCGTCCAGAACTCGGTGGCCAGCCACGTCTCCGGCGAGGGCTAACATCGCGGGCCGTTCGTAGTACGCGTTCACGAGGTTGTTCTCGTTCTCCGCCGCGTACGCCTCGGCGAAACTGTCGTAGTCGTTCACTCGGGCCGGTTCCGCAGAATCGGCGAAGCTTTCGGGTATGTCGGTTGCGCGTTCCATCGTCGCAGCCTAGAGCCAGGCGAGCCCGCCGCACCGAATAGTGCAAGGTCGGAACACTGCCTCTTCCCCAGTCGCCGACGACCACGCGGCCGGTATGAGCGAAGACGCGGACGGCCGTGCCGACCTGGAGGCGCAGTACGCCGCGGCGGTCCGCGGATGAGCCGAGCAGCCCCCGGGCCGCATCCGCACCCGCTCATCCCGGCCGGGGACGAGTGGTGGCACGGCTGCGGGGAGTGCCGCATCCCGATCCAGGGCGGCTCGGCTGGCCTTGTCGCGCACCGCCGAACCGTCCACGCCCCCCCGCCGCGACTAGGCGACCGCCGCACCCCCATCACCATCCAGTTCGACTTCTGATCCGGACCGGCACGCCGAGACCTGCTCACTCCAGGAGTTCTGCGTGCCGTAGCCGGTGATGTTCCTCCGTGTGGCTTTGTCCGTAAGAACGGGGTTCTGGCACAGATCTTGGGGAGTCGTCGCAGAGCGTGACCTCGATGTTCGATTGTGAGGAGACTGGTTGCGTGAGACGGCGTACGCCTTCTCGTCTGACGCTCTGAATTGACGCTCCCTCAGGTGTCGGCGGCCGCTGCTGTGACCGCTCGTAGACGGTGATGGTGCTGGTCATGGAGACCGATGCACCGTTCTGGGACTCACTGGTGTTCGCCGCGATCGACGAGATGGAGGTCGAGGCGGTTACGGCCGCGTTCGGCACGGTCGAGGCGGTGGCAAGAGGCCGCGCGGCCGGGGCGGCATGTCCGGACTGCCGCCGCTTCTCGGACCGAGTCCACGACCGTTACCAGCGCAGACTGAAGGACCTTCCGCTGGCTGATCAGGGCTTTGTGATCCTGCTGACGGTCCGGCGCTTCATCTGCGGATCGGCGGACTGCCCACGCCGGACGTTCGCCGAGCCGTTCTCCCGGCTGGCCGCCCCGCACGCACGGTTTACCACTCGGCTCAACCATGCCCTGGAGCGGGTGGGACTCGCCCTGGCGGGGCGGGCCGGCGCCCGGCTGGCGGCCCAGCTCGGCTTCGGCGCGGGAAGGATGACCTTGTTACGCAGGCTCATGGCCCTGCCCGATCCGCGGTTCAGCACTCCGCGGGTGCTGGGCGTGGACGACTTCGCTATCCGCCGCGGCCAGACCTACTCCACCGTCTTGACCAGCGTCGAAGACCATCGCGTGGTCGATGTGCTCCCGACCCGCGAGGCCGGGCCGCTGGCCGCCTGGCTGGACCGCCACCCCGGCGTGGAGATCATCTGCCGGGACCGGGCGGGCGCCTATGCCGAGGGCGCCCGGCGCGGTGCCCCCGATGCTCTGCAGGTCGCCGACCGGTTCCATCTGTGGCAGGGCCTGGGCCGGGCCGTGGAGACCTGCGTCGCCGCCCACCGCGACTGTCTGCGTGGGCCCTTGCCCAGCGGCCTCCTGCCGCACGACACCCAACCGGCTTCCGATCGGCCGCAGAACGACGGGGAGACCGTCGGCCGGCGGGCCGAGAGAAAGAAGGCCGCACACGCCCTGGTCCACGAGATGCTCGCCCAGGGTCACTCACGCCGTACGATCGCCCGGCACCTGGGCTGGGGCCTCAACACCGTTCTCCGGTACGGGAACGCCACGCGCTGGCAGGACACCATCCGCAAAAACCGGCCCCGGCCCAGCAGACTCGACCCCTACAAGTCCTACCTCGAACGACGATTCGCCGAGGGATGCACCAGCGTCACCCGACTCCACGGCGAGCTGGTCGCCGAGCAGGCTCCCGTCACCTACGGCATGGTCCGAGCCCACATCGCCACCCTGCGCGGGACTCCATCCGCCGCACCGCCCCGGCCACCGACCGTACGGCAGGTGACCGGCTGGATCACCCGACATCCCACGACCCTGACCGAGGAAGACCGCGTCGGCCTGAAAGACGTCCTGGCCCGCTGCCCCGAACTGAACACGGCAGCCAGACACGTCCGCGACTTCGGCGAGATACTCACCGACCGCCTCGGATCCACACTCCCCACCTGGATCGACGCCGTCGACGCCAGCCAGCTGCCCGGGCTCACCGGCTTCGCACTTCACCTGCATCGAGACCTCGACGCCGTGACAGCCGGGCTCACTCTCGACTGGAGCTCCGGCACCATCGAGGGCGCCGTCAACCGCATCAAGAAGATCAAGAGGCAACTCTACGGCCGAGCCGGATTCGATCTACTCCGCAAGCTGATCCTGCTCCAGTAGCATTCCGTAACTTCTTAAGATCTTTTGCCTATGGAGCCGTATCGCGCAGGTCAGGGCGGTTCCTTGGCAGTCCGAAGCCTGCCATCTTCTTTTCCTCGTAGGACAGGAAGCCCAGGCTCCGGTAGAACGCGTGGTTGCGGCTGCCCTCTGGTGACGCCTCGTGGTCTGTGGACAGGAGGAAGAATCGGCAGTGGGAGTAGCGCCGCATCAAGTGCTCGACCAGCGCCCGGCCGACCCCCTGCCTGTGGTTCGCCGGATTGACCACGATGTCCTGGACGTAACAGATGTGCTCGTCATCGGAGATGGTCCGGGCCAGTCCCAGGAGGGATCCCGATCCGTCTCGTGCCGTGATGACGAGGTGAGAGTTCACGAGACCGCGACAGAGCTTGTCGACGTCGCTGGTGTAGCCCTCCCAGCCGACCGAGTCGTAGAGCTCCAGCACCTCAACAGGATCGAAAACGCCCTCTTCCGCTATGAACATGTCGATCCCCTATGCACTGATGCCGCTTCTCACCGTCAACTCGACATCACACACGTCGGGCACGTCAAGATCGACCACTGCCGGGCCCGGCCGCCTTTCGTTCGAACGCTGGATGACGCTCCGCGACGGCTCCCCAAGATCTGTGCCAGAACCCCGTTCTTATGGACAAAGCCACTCCGTGCCGCCCCGGCCCCCGCGTACGACGCAGGCCGGGGCGGTCGCGGTGGTCCCTCACCGCCGAGAAGAACGAAAGGAGACGGACGTCATGACCCTGCTCCCCCTCTACGAGGTCTACGTCCCGATAAAGAACACCGCCGGCCTGCGCGGTGTCCACGTCTTCACCGGCCACGCCGACAGCCGCAGCGCCGCCGTACGGATCGCCCACGAGGTCTACGACCAGGCCGCCGCCGCGCAGCAGGCCGGACTCGAGGTCCCCGGCAGACATCCGGGCGGCTGGACGGCGCGCGGCTACCGGCCCGGCTGGGAGCTCGACTGGAAGGCGGCGACCGCCGGCCGCTGGAACGACCCGTACCCCTGGACCCGCGCCGACGACGGCGACTTCGAGCTGTAGCTACGCCCCGGGACAGGCGCACATCGGCGTCCAAACCAGTTCGCCTGCCCCGGGCCTACCCACCCCGTACGAGACGAGAGGGAGATCCCAGTATGGACTCCACCCTGCGCACACAGGCCCGGTTCGGGCAGCGCGCACTCCTCCTGACGACCGCTGCCGTGCCGTTGACCGGATGGGCCGTCCACGCCGTCGCCCTGCACAAGAAGATCGCCGCGAGCCGACGCGACCCGCTCACCGGCCTGCTGCGCCGCGACGCCTACACCGCCCGCGCCCGGCAGGTCCTGCGCCGCCACGGCGACGACACCGTTGTAGTCCTGGTCGACGCCGACGACTTCAAGGCCGTGAACGACACGCTGGGCCACGCGGCCGGCGACACCGTCCTCGCGGCCTACGGTGCCCGGCTCACCGCCTGGGCGGGCCCGCGCGCCGTGCTCGGCCGACTTGGCGGCGACGAGTTCGCCGTCGTACTGGACCTGCCCGCCGACCGTCGCGAGGAGCGCCTTGCGCAGCTGATCCGCATGCTGCGCACCCCGGTCGTCCTAGACGACGACCAAGTGGTGAACGTCGCCGCCTCGGTCGGTGCCGCGAGCCCGGACGCGATCGGCTCCGGCGACCTGTCCGCGCTGCAGCGGGCCACCGACGCCGCCCTGTACGACGGCAAGCACTCCGGCCGCGCCGTCCTCGCCACCGCCGCGCACACCACGGTTCCGTCCATCAACGGCCGCCGTGCCGGGCGCCCCGGCACCGCGATCTGGGGGCAGGCGGCATGAGCCAGCCGACCATGCCCGAGGGCGACTGGATCCGGTGCATCAGCATCAGGCAGCCCTGGGCCGCCTGCATCCTGACCGGCGAGAAAACCGTGGAGAACAGGCCGCAACCGTCGTGGCGGCCGGGCTGGGTACTGCTGCACGCGGCCAAGCAGATCGATCGGGCCGCCCTGCGTGAGCCGCTGGTCGCCCGCACGATCCGCGGCCGCGACCTGGTGACCGGCGCCGTGGTCGGCGTCGCCCGCATCACCGGCTCCCACCAGGACCCCGACGGCTCGCCGCCCTGTTCCCCCTGGGCGCAGCCCGGCGTCTGGCACCTGGTCCTCGACGACGTCCAGGAGCTCGCGCTGCCCATCCCGATCGAGCGGGGGCAGCTCGGCCCGTGGCGGCCGTCGCCGGACCTGGTCACGCAGGTGCTCCAGCAGTTGCCCCACCTGCGGCCGTGATCCGCAAACGAGGCAAGCCGCTGTTCGAGCCGGGCTTCGTCCCGGCTCCCGGCGATCTCCTCGAATGGCGCGACAGTCGGCACTTCGACGGCCGGCAGTTCCGCCCCTGCGCGCTGTGCGACGAGCCCACGCCTCTGCGCTCCCACTACGGGGAGCCAGCACACAAGGCGTGCGCCGAAAGCTGGATCGCTGCGAATCCCACCGAGGCACGCTTCGGCCGGTTCGCCTCCGACGTCCAGCCCAAGCGCCAGCGCGACGACGACCACGCCTGACCCTCCACCAGGAGGCCCCTCATGAGCAGCAACCGCGACGTCGACCACGCCCTCGCATATCCCGAGCCGCCCGCCTCCCCGCTGTGGCACCGCCACGGTGTGAAGGCCCGGCCGCTCACCGACGCCCAGCGCCAGCGCAACCGCGAGCTCCTGGAGCTCGCGCAGTACACCCCCCGACCCCGTTCCCCTCGCCCCACCGAGACCCTGACGGAGGCCAGTTGCCAGCCACGCAGGTCGGTGAGCGGCCCGCGCGCCCGTGTGGACCGTGCTCGATGAGTTGACCAACGGGCGTTTCACCAGCCAGAACCCAAAAATCCGCACTCGATGTATGCATATTCTTGAAATGAATACTTGAAGTCTGCATTATTGGGTGTCGTAAGCACCCGGGGCGGCCGCCAGGTCGCCAACTCAGCCGGCCGCCCTGGGACCTTCTGACCCGCAGCCCGCAGCCCCCACGTCACCGAAAGAGCAGCACGTGGCACACATCTCCACCGAAGCCGGCCAGGCGCGTCCCGCTGCCGTCACCGCCCGCCGCCTCACCGTCCGTGCCCTGATGGGAGCACGTCGGCTTAGCGATCCGGCCGCCAGTGTGGTCCTCCTGGTCATGGCCGGTCTGTGGGCCACGCACACCGGCCCGGCCTGGCTCACCACCGCGAACGACTGGACGTTTCTGTTGTACGCCGTCGCCATCCTCGGCATCAGGACTACGGCCGACGCCATGGCTGAGTACCTCATCGGGCTGATCGACCCTGACCGCTGGGACGGCGACATCGCATACGAGCTTGCCGAAGGCCTTGCCCAGATGCGCGCTGATATCGACAACGGCGCCGACATCGAGGACGTGCTGGACAGCCTTCGTGCCAGCAGCCTGCTGAGGGAACTGCTTTTCACGGTGCGGACCCTGGCCGCTGAGTATGCCGCCCGCGGCGACGAGGACGAGCACCAGCGGCTCCTCGCCGCTGTCCGGCACCTGCGCAACGCCGACAAGAACATCGGCTACGGCCACGCCCCGATCGCCGCACTGGAGGGCGGCGGCAAGTAGCTGCGCCCCGGGGACGGCGGCCAGGTCGCCAAACTCAGCCCACCGTCCCCGGGCCTCCCAACCCGCTCCAACCGGAGCAGGGGGCCGGAACCATCGTCCCTCATGACCGCGAGGAGCAGAAACATGACCCCCCGATCCGACGACATCGCACAAGCCCGCGAGGACCTAAAGAAGGCACTCGCCGCCGCCAAGGCCAAGCGAGACAAGATCTTCGAAGAGACCGAGAAGGTACGCGAAGCCGCGGAAGCCGAGATGTGGAGGACGGTAAAGACCGAGCTGGACGACGCGTATCACGGTGCCCGCACCGACGCCGTCGAAGTCCTCGGCTACACCCGCGACTACATCCTCAAGCGGACGAAGAAGTACAGCTAACCCAACCCGCCCCGGGGCCGGCCGCCAGGTCGCCAAAACTTAGCCGACCGCCTCCGGGCCTCCCGACCTGACCAGTACGAGGGGTAAGCCATGGCTGTGCGTGACCGCCTCCGCTCCGTCGTGTTCGACGCGATGACCAGCCCGGACGGGTCCCCCGCCGGCGCCCGCCGCGCCAGCCAAGCTGCCTCCCTGCTCGCCTCCACGGCCGCCGACCACAGCACCGTCGCCGCCGCGGCCATCGCCGGACTGGGCGCCGCTGCGGTCGCGGCCGAGGGCGCGCTGTTCAATGTCTACCCGCCCGGCGACTAGGCCTCCTTCACCGTCAACGACTGATCAGGAGAGCGACGACCGCGCCTGTTCGACCGCGCGCGTCGCCGTCGAGGTCGCCCTCGGCGACCCCGAGTAGGGCCGCGGCAACCGGCTCTGGCCAGCCCTCGCCTCCGCCATCGGATCCGACATGGCCGCCTCGGGCAGCACCCGGCTCCACTGATCTGTCCACCCGGCCGTGTCGTCCGGTCCACAAGGCCACCGGTCCGGACGACGCGGGGGACTGGATAGCCAGCCCAAAGCCGCTACCAGAAACGGAGCACTCCGTGACCCCGACCACCCTGACCCGCATGGCGCCCGCGGCCCCGACCGACCGCAGCGACCTGGTCCACGACATCCGTCTGCGCAACGCCGACGGCACCAGCAACCCGACCCAGGACGTTCCGCAGCTGCTCGCCCACATCGAAATGCTGGAGCAGCGCCTGGTCGCCGCCGAGGCCGTCTTCCCAGACATCACCCAGCTCACCCCCGGCGAGCCAGTCGAGCTGACCATCTACCGCGCCGAGTATGAGCACGGCCAGCTGCCGCTGGGCCTCTACACCAACTGCGGCGCCGCCCGCGCCCACGGTGAGGCCCTCCCCAGCCGCGAAGGCCTGCCCACCGGTGCGATCCTCACCTGGATCCCCGACTTCGGCGACGCCGAGGCGATTGAGGAGCTGGCCGTGTTCTACCCCGGCGGCGACGACGAGAAGGAGGACAGCTCCACCGGCTACCTTGCCACCCCGATCACCCTGACCGCCGTGTACGACTCGGAGGCTGAGGAGTGATGGGCTCGCGCACCGTGTGGGAGGTCGACGTCCCCATAGAGCACCGGCAGGACAAGACCCGCAAGGGCGTCCACGTCTTCACCGGCCTCGCTGACAACGAGGACGACGCGTTCGCCGCCGCCCTGCGTGCCTGCGAGATCGCCCGGCTGCACGCCATGTCCGGCCAGCCGATCCCCGCCGGCACCAGCCGCGTCGACTGGTCCGCCCGCGGACTGCGCCCCGACTGGGAGTTGCGCTGGGACCGCGCCGAAAAGAAGCAGATCGTCCTCTGACTACGCCCCGGGGTGGCCGCACAAGGCCTGAGAAACCGCCGGCCGCCCCGGGCCCCCTCACCCCGCAGCAGCGGAGAAGGAGAAACCCCATCATGCACGCCCCGACCCTCCGACCGCAGCGTCAGCAGGGCATCGCTGCCACCATCATGCGCGCCATAGCCCGGCGCAGCCCCCGCCTGAACACCACCCCGGAGTCCGTCTGCGAGCGAGAGCAGTGCTTCGTTGCCTGGACCGGCGAAGAGGCCGACTGCTGGAACTGCGGCATGCCCGCCACCCTCCGCAGCACCCGGCGCGGCTCCGCCCTCCAGCGGCTCCTGGCCGCCGTCGACCCCAACACCCCCCGCCCCCGCACCTCCCGGAAGGCGGCCCTGGCATGAGCACCCTGAAGTCCCTCACCGACCTCATCGGCGCCCAGGCCCTGGGCGACCACCTCACCGCCGCCGTCCACGACCTCATCGACCGCGAGCAGCTCGACTGCGCCGAGGCGTACCAGCGGATCACCGACGCGGCCGATGCCGGCGACCCGGCCGTCCTGGCTGCCACCCGCCAGACCTGGGTACGCCGCGACGACGTCGACCCCGAGGAGGCCCCCGCCCGGCGGCTGTACGTCCTGGAGCGGACCCCCACCGGCGTCTTCGTCGCCTTCGTCGACGTCGACCGGGCCGCCGACGACACCGACGACGGCCAGTACGCCAACGTCGTCCCGGAACTGCTCCCGTACAACGACCACTCCTCCGGCGCCGAGCTGCCGGTCGAAGAGCTGGAGATGTACCGGCTCGAGGCCTGGGAGCCGTTCGAGCACCTGCTGCCGACCGTAGGCGGCATCGGCAACGTCCGGCCGCAGACCGGAGCCGGATCGTGACCGGCCGGCTCGCTCCCTTCCCCCGGTTCACCGGAACCGAGCCCTGCCAGGCCCCCGGCGCCGAACCCGACTGGTGGACCAGCGACGACAGCAACGACCGGGCGGCCGCTCAGCTCGCCTGCCGGCGCTGCCCGACCCGTGAGGCGTGCCTGGCCTGGGCCATCGACCACCCCACCGACGCAGGCGACGCCATCTGGGCCGGCACCACCCGCCACCGGCGCCGGGAACTGTGCCGCGAATTCGCCTTCAGCGCACAGGAGAAGAAGTGAACGACACCGACCGCGCCATCGTCATCGAACGGCTCAAGCAAGGATGCAGCGCCGACGCGATCCACGCCGAGGTAGGCGACGTGTCCGTAGGCGAGATCGCCGCCATTGCCGAGAGCGAGGGACTCACCCAGGCCCACCGCAAGGCCGGCACGTCGCAGATCCCGGACGTCGACCCGCAGCTGGCGCGCGCCCTGGGCGCCCTGGCCTGGGGCGAGAACAGCCACACCGCTCGCATCCGCAACCTTGCGGCCCGCATCCGCGCCGGCCTGAACGAACTCGAGCAGCTCCACCGCGACGCGGCCGCCATCGAGAAGGAAGAGCGGGAAGTCGCCGAGGCTGCCCAGCCCCTGACCAAGGCCCAGGCCAAGCTGCGGCGCCTGAAGAACGGCGGCAAGTCGACGAAGCAGACCGCCAGCGCCAGCGGTCAGTCGCTGGACGCCAAGCGCCAACGTGACCAGATCCGGGCCTGGGCCCGCCCCCAGGGCATGGCCGTCTCGCAGGTCGGCTCCATCCCCAAGGACGTCATGGACGCCTGGAACAACCGGGACGGCAAGGCGGCCGTCCCCGCGCAGACCGGGTAACCGATGGCCGCCTTCCCCGCCAACGCTGACGGCGGCCAGCCGCTTACCGGTACGGGGCGGCTCACCCTGCTCCGTACCGCCGGCGGCGCCGCCTTCGGCGCCCTCACCGCCCGACACCTCGGCCACATTGCTATCCGGATCGGCAGCCTGAGCGCCGTCGAACCGAAGGGGGAATGACCGATGCCGATCCGCCCGGAAAACAAAGACCGATACCCCGACGACTGGCTGGCCATCTCCCTCGCCGCGAAGGAAGCCGCGGGCTGGCGCTGCGCCTGTACCGGCCAGTGCGGCCGCGGCACGCACGCGGGCTGCTGCCCCAACCGGCACGGCCAGGCCGCCTACGGCACCGGTTCGACCGTCGTCCTGACCACCGCCCATCTCAACCACCAGCCTGAGGACATCCGGCCGGACAACCTGGTCGTGATGTGCGCCGGCTGCCACCTCCACCACGACCGGGCGCACCACCGCGTCACCGCCGCGCTCACCCGCGCCGCCGACCTGGCCGCCGCCGGGCAGCTTGCCCTCGAAGCGGTCGCCGACCTGGCCGTGCCCACCGAGCCGGTCCTGCCGCCCGCCCTGCCGGCCGCCCCCGCGACCGCGCACGACGAGGCGCTGCCCTTCTTCACCCACCCCGACAGCACCGAGACCACGGAGGTCCACCCCTGATGGCCCGCATCACCGCCACCATCAAGCCCGTCCACGCCGACGGGACCCTCTGCACCCACAAGGTCACCACCACCGGCAAGCCCAAGGAAGCCGGCTGCACCGGCCGGAGCGCCTACCGCGCCACCTGCTCCGCCTGCAACTGGACCGACCAGAGCACCACGAGGGCCGCGCTGGAGTACGTCCGCGACCTCCACCTGCACAGCCACCTCACCAAGCCCGTCCCCGCCGCTGTCTCAGCCTGAGAGGACACCCACACCCATGAAGCTCCGACTCGAACACGCCCCATTCGCTGCCGCCGTCGCCGACGCAGCCCGCGCCCTGCCCGCCCGGCCCCCTGCCCCTGTCCTCGCCGGCCGGTCGGTGAAGAGGCCGGTCCCCTCCCGGCCGCCCGCGATCCGCTCCTTGGGTCCGTTGCCCGAGGGGCTGTCGTACTCGGACTTACTCCCCGAGTAGACCGGCGCCTGGGCTAGTTCTGGGAACTCCTCCCTCATCCACCGGGGGAGGATGTGTTCCTTCGTCATCTTCCGGTTCTCGCCACAGAACAAGCACTCACCTTGGCCGCGCCCCGCCTAAGGTGCCCGCCATGGACTGACCAAAGCCGGATATACGCAGTCGCTGCGGCGACGCCAGCGCGAGCAAGAATGACGGTGCGGAAGATCCACTCACGGCGGCTTCTGACCTCACCATGGCTGGACCCCTCAAACCGCGACACAGGCACGGCGCGGCTCGGGAACCCAGTAATGGCACCGAACCCGTGATGGCCGCGACATTTGCCCCGCCTGCTGGATGAAAGAACGACGATGATCGCCAGCCGACATGCGACTCGCGCCCAGGTTCGGGGCTGTCGGGCTGTAGGGAGGATTTCAGTGGACGTGGCTGTGGTCTGGGCACTGAAATCTTCCATTCGGAAGCTCATGGCGGTTTCGGCGCACTGGTAACTTCAGTGTCCGGTGGCTGCGGCGTCCTGCTGGGTTCCCTGGTACGAGAGCCGCGGGGCACTGCCAATCATCGTTTGACGCGGCTACGGACGGCCAGGACCGCCAGGCCCAGAAGGATGGGCTCCGTCACGCGGGATGCCATTTCGATGTAGGTGCCGGCGGTGGTGAGGTCCTGGCCGGAGGAGCGGAACACGACCGAGTTGACGGTGACGTTCAGGGCCTTCTCAAAGCGCTTCAACGTGCGCCAGTCCCCGTCCAAGGTGGGGTTTTCGAGACCAGTTTTGTCGATCTTGAGAGTGACCTTGCCTCCGGCGGGTGGCACGGTGCCAGTCGCTTGCTGCTCCGGGGAGGCCTTCGGGAGCCCGAATGCCATCAGCAGCACGATGGTGACCAGCATGGCGGCAGCCAGCCAGCACAGAGCTCGGGAAGCTCGCAGGCCATAGCCCGACAGCATCCAGTAGCTGTACAGCAGTGCGCGTTCGGCACGCTTGATGGTCCCGGTGCGGTCGTGACGGCGCATCTCCATCTCGCCGTAATAGAAGTCCGCCGCCCCCGGCTCGTTCTTGCCGTCCTCGAACGCCTTGCGCAGCGCCCGGTACGCCGGCGCCAGCTGCGCCGGTCCGGCGGGTTCGGGCGCCGCCTTCCATCCTGGGACAGCTGCCGCCTGGTTCGCGCGCCAGTGGTGTTCTTCGGCGAGGGTGCGGCGCGGCGTGAACCGTACCGGGTACCAGCGCCGCCAGTGCAACCCGGACGGGACGCTGGCGAAGGTGCAGCGGCCTTCCAGCCTGAGCTGATCGAGGTGAAAAGCCCCAGTGAACAGACAGTCGGTCAGGTCGACGTCGGCCAGGACCAGGTGCGCGGCGTCCACCCCGCGCACCGACTCCACCCGAACCCTATTCGCGACGCCTCGCAGACGGCCCACCGCCTTACCCTTGTCGGTGAGGAAGAGGGCGGGATGGTATGTGACCATTACGGGGAAGGTAAGCACCGCGTGGTCGAGGTTCGCGGTGGCATAGCGCAGGCGCACTGTCGCCGTCGCCCCCCACCGAGTCCTCTCAAAATGCACGTTACGCGCCGCGATCTCCAGCGTCACTGGCTCTTCGAACACCGCTTCGGACAGAACGACCGTCTTCGCACACACCACCGGTCCGAACCACGGCACCTTCGGAAACTGCGCCCTGTGGAACGACGCGTCGCCGGAAAACTGCGCCCCGCCGAACCAGGCGTTGCGGGAGAACTGCGCCTTGTTGAACTTGGCGTCGCCGGAGAACTGCGCCCCGGAGAACTTGGCGTTGCCGGAGAACTGCGCCCCGGAGAAGTCGGCTTCGCAGAACTGCGCCCCGGAGAACTTGGCGGAGCCGAAGCGGGGGTTTCCTGTGGTGGGGTCGCGCAGGGCCTTGAGAAGCTTCTCGAGGAGCGATTGCGTGAAGGGGGTGCCGCGGTGGTCGATGTCAGCACCGGGCTCCAGGCGCTCCAAATAGGCGTCACGGCCGGTGTCGTCCAGGTGGGCCAGGCAGACTTCGTGGCCGGGGACGCGGCGGCCGCGGCAGCCGCCCCGGTCCCGGGCAGTGGCGTCGCGGCCGCAATACAGCGACTCGGTCGGTTCGGTGCTTGAGTGCGTCATACCCCAAGAACGATCGAGCGCGGGGACGGGTAGTTGCTCCCCCAGGATGCCCCGCACCGAAATCTTCGGTGCGGGCACTGAAGGGCCTACTGAAGTGAATCGTGCGCTACTGAAATCTTCCGTGCGGTCCGACAGGGGCGCCGAGTGCTCAGTATTCGCGAACTCAGGCGCTTTCCCCGGCGGCTACATCGGCGACTCCACCCGCGCAGAGATCGCCTTCGCCTGCGAACTCGGCCGGCCGATCCGCTACACCGACCCGCTCGGATACGCCGTCGTCCTCACCCGCCCCGGCCTCGACCCGGTACGCCTCGGCCCGTACGAGACCGAGCGCCAGGCGGAACGGATGGCCGCAGGCTTGCGCAGCCAGACCCACCACACCCAGCACGTCGAAGGAACCACCTTTGACGTCGACAACTACCGCCCCGAGCTCCAGCACCTGGACGCCCGCGTCCCGGTTGACCCCTACACGCTCGCCGAAGCCATGGATGACGACCAGGACGGCGACGGTACCGGCCGTAACTTCCCCGATCTCTACGCCCGGCTCCTCGCCCAGGAAGGACATGCCTGCGCCGCCGACCTCTGGGGCAAGGCGTGCCAGGAATACGACGACCTGCACCATGGCCCGGACGGTGACCAGTAACCCCACACGCCGGGCGCGGCTGGCTCCACCCTCGGCCGCGCCCTGCTGGTCTTTACGGCGTAAAGAACCAGCGGCGCCGGGACGCGCCGACCGCAAGGCGCCGACTCCACCGCAGACGTTGGTGATGCTCGGCCGGTGAACAGCCCCCAGCCTCTGCGGCCCCCGCTGCCCGTCGCGCTTGCCTCGATCGTCCGCACACTGCCGCGCGGACCGGGCCTCGCCTACGAGCCGAAACTGGACGGAATCAGAATGCTGCTCTTCCGTCTGGACGACGGCGTCGTTCTGCAGACGCGCCGCAACAACATCGTCACCCCCAACTGGCCCGACCTCACCCAAGCGGCCGAGGCGTTGCCTGTCGGTACCGTCCTGGACGGCGAGGCCGTCATCTGGCGGGAAGGCCGCATGGACTTCCCCGCGGTCCTCCAGCGCGCCAGCTCCTCCGCCGTCCGCGCCGGCCAGCTCGCCGCCCTACACACAGCCTCATACGGTGCCTTCGACATCCTGGCCACGGAGGCCGGTGACGTTCGTGGCCTGACTTACGAGCGGCGCCGCTTGTTGCTGGAGCAGGTCCTGGCCAAGGTAGGTCCGCCGCTACAGCCCGTCCTCGTGACCCACGATCCCGACGAAGCGCAGCTGTGGCATGACCTGCTGCCCGAAGCCGCCGGCACCGAAGGGCTCGTCATCAAGCGGCTCACCCAGAGCTACCCGCGACGCGAGCAGCGTGTCTGGTCCAAGCTGCGTCACACCGAGACATCCGACGCGGCGGTGGTCGGCTTTACCGGCCGTCCGGACCGCCCCACCGCCCTGGTGCTCCAGCTTGCCGAACGTGCCCGGCCTGCCGTCACGGCACCTCTCTCTACTGCGCTGCGCCTGCAGCTCGCCCCTGTCCTGCCGGCCCTGGCGGAGCCCGGCCGGACCTGGGCCGGTGAGACGCAGTACACCCCTGTGCGGCCCGGTCTGGTCGCCGAAGTCGAAGAGGGCACTACGCGGCACGCCGTCATCCCGCGGGCGGTCCGGCTACGCGCTGACGTCTGACCTGGGGCCGAGGCGTCCAACTCCCGCACGGGCATGGTCGCGGACCACGTGCTCGGCCAGAGTGGCCACCAGGCGGCGAACAAGGGGGCGCCGACGGCGGCGGAAGTGGCCGCCGGGGCCAGTCCGCGGCGGGGCTGGGCTGCGTGTCTGGCCCGCGTCGGCCAGTACCACCTCGTCATGGCTGGGCTTCTCGCTCTGGTGTGGCTGTTCATCCCGTTGCCGCTCCGGCATCAAGGACCAGGTCTTTGGGCTGGAGGTGTACGCCCTGCCGGGCGCGGGCCCGCCGCGTTTGGCTCGGGCTTGCGGTGAGGTCGGGACGGCGGCAGCCCTTGCGGGGGGCGCATTCTTCCAGCGGCGGGTCGGCCAGGTGATGGCTTTCGGTGAACTTCGTTACGCGGGGGCGAGGGTGTGTAGGTTCAGGTCACTGCTCAGCGTGAGCGAGTCGTCACTGCCTCCCGTCCTTCCGGCGGGCCTGTCCTTGGACGGTGAGCGCTCCCAGCGTGCCTACGGGCCATCAACTGGGTCTGTCTCAGTGCGGTACGTCCTTGCGACTGCGCGACCGCGTCTCTGCCCCCGGTTCTGCGTGGGGCATCGGCGGTGTCGTGGGATTCCGGTCCCGAGCGCCGACCCATCTGGTGTGGGTCATGTCCCCGATCAGGCGGCCTCCGAGAAGCGCCGCACCACGACACTTATGGATGATCATGGAAATTCCGCTCACCTTCGTCGCGCCCGGCGGCGACGAGGACGACCACGCCCAGGGCGCCGTCGGCAAGCTGACGAGCGAACAGATCGCCTCCTTCGCTCCCGGCCTGTTCGACATGGAGCCCGTCCCGACCCCCACCGAGCTGAAGGACTTGGCTACCGCCGCGCAGGACCACCCGTCGGTGGTCCTGCCGGCCGAGATCCTCCGGGCGCTGTTCGCCGGGACCACCCACCCCGACGAGCTGCTCGACCAGCTCGACCACCCCGAGGCCGTCGCCCAGCAGCTGAACACCCGTCCCGGCCGCAGCCGGCAGAAGTCCAAGCGCAAGGTCTCCCGGCTCGGCCGCCTCGCCCGACTCAGCACCAACACCGGGTACGCGGCGGTCGTGCGCAGCCCGCTGCACCAAATCGCCGGGATCATGACCTTGCCGGTCAACCCCCGGTTCCTCGCCGCGATCCAGCATGCCTTCACCAAGGGCCGCACCACCGACCCCACGATTGAGGGCAGCATCCCCGGCCTGCTGGAGATCCACCTGCCGGCCAAGCAGGACCTGGTCGACCTGATCACCACCACGGTCACCCACCACCTCCTGGACTACGACTGGTCGGACTCCATCGCTCGCACCGGCGTCCAGGAGCCGCTGACGTGCATGGCATTGCGCGTGCACTACGCCGACGGCACCAGTGAGGTCTTCGTCGTCGCCATCGACGGGCAGTCCCGGCTGACGTCCGCCTGGCGCAACGTCCTGGGCATCGGCGACAAGAAGCTGACCGCCGCCACGGCGCCCTCGTACGCCGAGAAGATCGTGGGCCGCATGTTCGCCCACGACGCCGTGGCCGCGTCCCGCAAGGCCGTCAACGGGGCACTGAACGCCGCCCGTGCGAGCTCCTGGACCGCCAACGAGCTGGAAACCCTGCACTCCCGCCTCGCCCCCGTCAACCTCGTCGTTGGCACCTACACTCGCCTCGGCGAACCCTGCGAGGCCACCACCTGGTTCACCGAGCACCTCACCCAGATCCACCTGCGCCCTCGGCACTGGAGCGGCGGAAGCGACCAGGAGAAGGCCGTCGCCGATGCCATGCTCGCCGCCGTCCACGCCGGGAAGATCACACCGCCCCTCGCCAGCGCCCTGTCGGGACGTCTGCACGGCCTGGACTTCACCCACGCCACCGGCCTGCCCCACCACCCCGCCTTCGCCCGCGCCCTGCTCTTCGAGACGGTGCTCTCCGCTGACGCCGGCGCGCTCATCCGCTCCGCCATCGCCGAGGGCCTCTCGCTCGACCCCAGCAGCAAGGACTTCCCCGCGAAGCTCCTGAAGACCACGGCGATCTTCTCCACCCGCTACCTGCGCTCCGACGCCAAGACGGTCTTCCCGAACATGGTGCACACCTGGGACAACGGCGGTTCGATCACCCGCACGATGTGGAACCGCCTGGCCAAGGGAGCGGACGCATTCACCCTGACCCGGCTGCGGGACGACCAGCTGGACGACGACCCGTACAAGAGCGCCTCCGACCTCGTCGAGCAGCTGCGGCGGCGAGCCGAGGACGACGTCCCCGGCGCCCGGGACGAACTCGCCGTACTCGGCGGGGACGCCCTCACCGTCGCTGAGACCCTGGGCCGCGACCGCGGGTCCAAGGAGGATCTGGTCTCCGAGGAGCCCGTGAACGGCAAGACCCCTTACCGCTCCCGGCCGCCCGGCGTCGTCGCGGCGCTCATCGAGACCCCGGCCGGCCGCCTTCTCCTCGGGGCGGCCCTTAGCAGCTGGGTCGACCAGGTCCCCGGCCACCCCGCGGACTACTCCCGTCAGTTCACCGTCCCCGAGATCACCACCACCCCGGACGGCACCCCCGTCATCGCCACTACCCACGGAAACCCCAGGCGGGCAACCGAGTGGCACGTCTTCGAGCTTGCCTGGCCAGGCCTCCCGACCTCGCGCCGCGCGGTGATCGAGGGGCGGCGCGACGTGGCGCGGCAGGTGGCGGACGAGGGCGGCAAGAGCCAGCCGAAGGCCGCGTCCATCAAGGCCCTGCAGACCGCGGTCGGGCGGCTGGAGCAGACCATCGCCTCCATCCTGACGAGCCCCAGCCAGCCGAAGTTCGCGGACGGTGCGCAGCAGGAGGCACTGCAGAAGCTGCTGTTCAAGGCCAGCCTGGACATCGGCAAGATCCCCGTCGTGGTGCCCGCCAGCCGGAACCCGTACCCCAACCTCGTCCCCGAGGACGGCGAGGCCCCCGACGGGCCGACTCCCGGCAGCGGCGACCCCTACGCCCTCCCCGAGGACGGCC
This sequence comes from Streptomyces sp. NPDC003036, assembly GCF_040611175.1. Lineage (NCBI taxonomy): Bacteria > Bacillati > Actinomycetota > Actinomycetes > Kitasatosporales > Streptomycetaceae > Streptomyces > Streptomyces sp. NPDC003036. Next base: position 187,194 of record NZ_JBEXNO010000009.1, read on the forward strand.
GCTGATGAGCGCGGGATGGACCCTCGGTCCCGACCTTGCCGCGGATGTCGCCGCCATCCCCGGCCAGCGTCTTGCCACGCCGCCCGAGACCCTCCAGGCGTGCGTCTACCCGCTCCGCGAGGCCAACGGAAGCTGGACCTTCCGCCACCTCCCGCCCTGGCCGACGGCGCTCTACGTTGCCTTGGACGACTGCTACCGCAGCCTCTACACCGGCAAGGTGCAGCGCGGCACGGCCGAGCGGCCCGACATGAACGCCGTCCGGGACCGCACCCGCGAGCACTACCGCGACAACCAGCCCCCCGAGGTCCGCCACACCTGGCACCACCTGTGGGTCATCCCGATCGAGCACGGTGTCCCCGGCGCTGAGCTTGAGGCTTGGGAGACCCGCGTCCGCCGCTGCATGGCATCGCCGCAGACCCGCAAGAGCGCGCTGCTGCGCTCGGCGTAGCGAGGCCACTGGCCGGTCCGGCGATGAGCCGGGCTGGCCGACTTATCGTTGCAGGTCCTGGCCGGAACGGGGTGTGAGGCCCGTGGGCCAATTCCACCTCATCGGATCCGTGGCGATGGCGCCGACGATCTGGGTCAGTAGGGGTGAGGGGCAGACGCCGGTCACCACGGCCGGGGGCGCGGGTCCTGGCGCGGTACGCCGTGGTGGTACCGGATGACCTCCTGTGCCAGGACCTGCTCAGCCTGGCGCAGGCGTACGTCCTCCGTCCGTCCCTCGTCCTTTGCCCAGTCCGGCAGCGTCGGTGACGTGAGCGACAGACGGATGCGTCGCATGGGAGGGTCGACCTCTGATGAGGAACTGCGTCTTCTGCGCCATCGCCGCTGGGGAAGCCCCGGCCGTTATCGTTGCGGGCATCAGCGGCCGCGCCAGCGCGGCGATCTCGTCCAGTTCCCGCCTGCGCTGGGGAAGCGCCCGGCGCAGTCCCTGGTGGAGTCGCAGGAAAGCCGCGGCTTCCTGGTCGGTGTAGGGGCGGAGCCGTTCCGCGGCGAGCGCCCAGGCTGCTTGCCCGGCGCCGCCGGCTTCGTGGCGCATCAGGGCTTGGCCGTCCCGCCGGATCACGCTGCCGGGGGCGGCCTCGACTAGGGCCTGTCTCCCCGATCATGATCGCAGCCAGATGATGAGGGCTGCAGCGGTGACGGTTCCGAGGTAGACGTATCCGCGCTTGATGCCCCTATGGATGTCAAGCGGCGGAATCCGTCTGGGTAAGAGGAGTGCTCGCTGGGACGACCAGCCGGTAGATCTCTCGTGCGACGT